>JANNDN010000030.1:0-12486 GCA_031387795.1 Sphingomonas sp. | reverse complement strand
AATTGGAGTGATCACATGTCGAAGCGCAAAAGCGCCAAGTATAAGCTCGACCGCCGGATGGGCGAGAACGTCTTCGGACGGCCCAAGAGCCCGGTCAACCGCCGCGAATATGGCCCCGGCCAGCATGGCCAGCGGCGCAAGTCGAAAGTTTCCGACTTCGGCATCCAGCTGCGCGCCAAGCAGAAGCTCAAGGGCTATTACGGCGACGACACCGAGAAGCAGTACAAGCGCACCTACCAGGAAGCGTCGCGGATGAAGGGCGATGCCAGCCAGAACCTCATCGGCCTGCTTGAGCGCCGCCTCGACATGATCGTCTATCGCGCCAAGTTCGCGCCGACGATCTGGGCCGCGCGCCAGCTGGTCAGCCACGGCCACGTCCGCGTCAACGGCGGCAAGTGCAACGTCGCCAGCCGCCGCATCGACCTCAACGACATCATCGAGCTCGGCCCCAAGGCGCAGGAGATGGCGCTGGTGGTCGAGGCGCAGAGCCTGGCCGAGCGCGACATCCCCGATTACGTCGTCCCCGACGGCACCGCCAAGGTGACATTCACCCGCGTGCCCAAGCTCGACGAAGTGCCCTATCCGGTACGGATGGAGCCCAATCTGGTCATCGAATTCTACTCGCGCTAACCCGCGCCGATGACCGAACAATCAGGGCGGCCGAAAGGCCGCCCTTTTTGCGTCAGTGGCCAATCGTCCGTTCGAGCAGCTCGCCCAGCTTGACCAGCATCTCCTGCCGGGCCTTGCTGTCATCGAGTTGGTGATCGAGGCTGGCGAAGCGCAGATACTCCACCGGCGTGCCGGCCGCTTTCAAGGCCGCCTCCATCTTCGCCGATTCATCGGCCCGGACGTTCTGGTCCATCCCCCCATGAACGAGCAGAACCGGGACCTTGATCGCCCTTGCATTCTGAAGCGGTGACCCTTCGCGGATATGCGGTCCCGACCCAACGAAATCCGCCACGATCCGCGAATTCGTATAGGCCTCCGCTTCGCGCTTGAGCATCGCGAAGTCGGTTACTGGAGCGATTGCCCCGACCGCTTTGAACAATTGCGGTTCGACGACGGCCGATTGCAACGCCGCATAGCCGCCATAAGACCAGCCGACGATCGCCAGTCGCTGAGGGTCAGCGATCCCTTCGGCCGCCAGCCAGCGGGCGCCGGAGGTTATGTCACCGATGGACGTGCGCCAGCTTTTGAACCCGTTTTGCATGAGCCATGCGTCCCCAAAACCCGCCGAACCGCGATAATTGGGCTGAAGCACCGCATAGCCCCGCGCAGCGAGGAATTGGGCAAGCCAATCGAACCCCCACTCGTCACGCGAGCTTGGTCCTCCGTGGGGCAAGACGACGGCGGGCAGATTCGTTGCTGCCTTGCCGACGGGAAGCGTCAGATAGGCCGGGATCATCGTGCCGTCCGCGGCCTTCACTTTTACGGACTTGACGGTGGCGAGCGTACGCTTCTCCAGATCGGGCCGGGCGAGCATGATCTCGGCCAGCTGCTTGGTGGCTTTATCGAAGACGAAATACCGCCCGGAATCATTGTCCGCCCCGGCGTGAAGCAAGACCTTGGCCCCATCCCGACTGGCCCCGCCGAAGCGGATGAGCGGGAGATTCGGGAGGGCCTTGGCGAGCGACGCCGCCAAAGCCTTGTACTCGGGCTCGAAATAGACCGTGTCGCGCTTGTCCTCGACGAACGTGTAGCCGATCACTTTCTGGCCGTTGGCACTGCGCGTGACATCGTCGATGTCGACGCGCGGATGCGACGCGACCAGTTCTTCGGTGGGCTGGCTGGCAAGCTTGACGCGATAGAGTGCCTGGCGACCGTACAGTGGCTTGAGCACGAACAGCGAGTCGCTCGACGCATCGATCGCCAAGGGGGTGTAATCGTCGCTGCCAACGTAGTCGGTCAACGGTTTCCAGTCCCGCGATTCGCGCGTCCGATACAAATATTTGGTGCGACCGGTGAGCTGCTCACCGCCCGCCTCATCAATCGCCATCAGCCGGACGGCACCTTGGCCGTCCGTCAGATACTGACTTACGAAAAGTTTTGGCGGTTCAACGGGCGTCGATTTGAGCGTCCTGGTGTCAATCCTGTCGACCCCGTAGCCCTCCTTGGAGCGCACCAGGCGAGAACCGATACGACCGGCTTCCGGCACATAGTCACGCGCCATCAGGATCGCTCCGTCCTTCCCCGGGGACCAGTCGATGATCTCGCCATCGCTCTGTCGAAGGCCGGCGTCGTAGAAGCTTTCGCCCTGACCCAGTTCCTTGATGGCAGAGCCGTCGCGATCCACCGCGATCCGGCGTGAGTATCCGATCAGTGTGCCAGCATCATCGACGATAGAGCTGTTACGACAGATCAGTCGTTCATTTGTGACGAATGCGCACCAGTTCAGCCGCTCGGTCCCGGAACCGCCTTTCAGGAACGGCTGTGCATTCCCCGCCTGGAGATCCGCCGAAAAGGCCACAGTGCCCCCGTTTGGAGCTGGGGCGATGTAAACCAGGTGCCGGCCGTCGGGTGACAAATCGACCCCGGTAACGCTCTCCCGCATACCAAAGGCTCGAGCATCGTCCGTAAGGCTATGCTGCGCGGTTTGAGCGATCGCGACGGCGCCGAACGACAGGGCCACCGCCGACGCGGTGACCAACATCCACATGAGACGCACTTTGAACTCCCCCACTCGCGATCGGCAAGACAGCTTCGCAGATGCCCCAGCGATTGCAAGTCGGTCTCTTTACGCGAATAGCGAGGCTATTAACCGCTGAACGCATTACGAGACCGCCGCTTTCCGGCGGGGGCCGCAAGTGGCGTCTTACGCCTGTGCGACCGGCTCTCCCGGCAAAGGGCGAGGCAGGGCTTTCGGCAATCGCGCGAAGGCGGGTGCGCGTTCAAGCCAGCTGCGCCCGCGCTCAAGACTGCTGGCCAATCGCGATCGATCGGCCTCCTCTCGCGCGTGGCGGTCCTGTTCGCTGAATGTCATCGTCGCATCCTTGGAATATTGCGCCATGAGCGCTGCGAGTTCGGGACCCGAAGAAAAAGCGTCCGTGCCAAAGTGCCGCGCGATCGCCTCGACCACCGGCGCGGGGTCGGCAAGAAACCGGTCGGCCGAAATGCTGCGTGAGCCGGGGATCGCCTCCAGGGCGGAAGCGAAAATCACGATCTGCGCGAGCCACAGCCTTGCGGCCCGTTCCGCCGTGTCTTCGGCCGGGCACTCGCCAATCAGCGCGAGCAGGGCCGGTTCGATCTGAGCACTCAAGCGATCGACCCAGTTCTTGTGCGCTTCGGTTCTGAGGACAGCCAGCAGATAGGGTTCGAAGGGCATATGGAGGAAGATCGCGCGTGTATCGGCCTCGAGTCCGACGATATTCTCGATGATGAAGTTGACCGGAACATTGGCCTTGATGACGACCTGCTCATCGGGCTCGAAGCGGCGCGACGCCAGCTTGTGAGCAAAATACAGGCGGTCCTCCCAACGATGGAGCCGTTGGCCCGAGGCCGCCTCGATGCCGAGCTGGCGGAGCGGTGGCGGCTCACGCAGAACCAGGGTCGAGCCAGGCCGGTCAAGTGCTTTTGCCAGAAGCGTCGAGCCGCAATGGGCCATGTGAAAGATCCAGCTGGGTGGCGCCGGAGACGGTCGATTGGCTGCCGCGTCGAGCAGCGGTTCGAGGGGTCGGACGATCGGCGTTGGATTCAGGGGCAATGTGCGCGCGTCGAGGAAGGCCGAGCGGTAATAGGAATCCCGATCCATTTGCAGGAACAAGGCCTGGCCCTGCCGAGCCGCGAGGAAATGCTCGGCGGGTGACTGGAAAAGCGCGTCGAGATCCGGACTCATGGCTCGCTGTAGCGCACCCCTATCGGGCCTGCTACTCACCGGCCGTGGCCGAGATTTTTCCGTCAGCAGAAGAATTTATCCCGGTCATTCAAGCCGATCCCGGAACGAAGCTCGCTTCTCTCGTCGATGACGAGATCATCAGCTTATACAAGACGGCGGGCGCGCTCCTTTTCCGCGGTTTTGGCCCCTATCTCAGGGATTTTCAGCAATTCACGCAACGTTTCTGCGCGACCGCAGTCAAAAACGACAGCCTCAACCGAGCGATCCTCGATCCGGAGAACGATATTCAATCGGTGGATCGCGGAAACGGTGCCCTCCCTCTCCACCCCGAGCTATCGCGAGAGCCGTGGAAGCCGGACGTCTGTTTCTTTTTCTGCATTTCAGCCCCGCGCAAGGGAGGCCAGACGACGATTTGCGACGGAATCAAGGTGGTCGAGCGCCTAGACCCGGAACTGCGCGACGCAATGATCGGTCGCCGGATCGTCTATCTCCAGAACGCTCCACCCAGCGCCCTTGAATTCTGGTTCGGCAAACCGGATTTGAGCGACGAAGAACTGAATCATCCGCCGTCCGACTGTCCCTATACTTTCCAACGCTTTGGCGATCGGGTCGGAAGACTGTTCGATCGCCCGTTCCTCCACAAGCCGATGTTCTGCGATCAACTGGCGTTCGGAAATTTCCTTCTGTTTGCTCGAGAAGGGGGAGAGACCCGCTTTCCGCTCCTCGATGATTTGAGCCTTATACCCGACGAATGGTTCCATGCCATCAAGCGCGAGAGCCAAGCGCTGACAATAAAAGTCGAGTGGCAAGACGGCGACCTTCTGATGCTGGACAACAGCCGCTTCATGCATGGGCGAACGCGGGTCGAAAGCGAGCGAGAGCGCCAGATCGCGACGATATTCGGCTATCTGAGGTTCGCCGAGCCCAATCCCGAAGAGCCCGAAGACCCGGTCTGGAGACGCGGCGAATTCAACCCGCCTGCTGCGGTCGGCAATAGCAATCGTCAGCGCGACTAAGAAGGGCAGAGATCGCCGACTTGGCTGTCACTCCGTACTTGTCAGGGTGCGCCACCTTACCGCGTCGCCAATTTCGAGACGTCGGCCGCTCGTCCATGCCGCGCCTACTGCTTTGGAAAATCAACCAGCAACCAGCGCTTGAACAGCGATTTTTGAGCGGCGGTGGGTTTCGCCACCGGGCCGATTGTCGGCGTACCGCGCGGGATCTCGCCAAGCCTGATCGTTTTTTCCTGCAGCTGGTCGCGGCGAAAAATCGTCACCCGCACCACATCGCCGGGTTTGCGCTCATCGACCATCGCCTCGATCCGCTCGTTGATCGCCTGATGGCCGTCGATCGCGACCAGGATGTCGTCGGGGACCAGGCCGGCATCCCAGGCCGGACTGCCTTCCTCGACCGCCGCGAGGATGACCGGCCCGTCCCCTGGCTTGGCGGTCCAGCCCGCCCAGGGCTTTGCGGGGCCATCCTCGCTTTTGCGTTCATGCGAATATTTCAGCCCGACCGGTGCCAGCAGCGCATCGAAGTCGGTCTCGCCGGGCCGATCAACATGGTCGGCCCACCAGCGGTCCCACGATCGGCCGGTGAGGTCGGCGAGGATCGCGCGCACGTCGGCATCGGTGAAGCCGGCGCGGCGGCCGCCGTATTTTCTCCGTAGCTTCTCGTGGACATCGCGATAGCTGACCCGGCCGCCCGTTTCCCGAAGCAATGCGAGGTCGAGCAGCCAGGAGACGATGGCGCCCTGGTCATAGATGTCGACGAATGCATTTTGGCCGCGGTCGCCGCCCTGCGCGATCCAGGCGTCGAACGAGCCCTCGGCGACCGATTGGACCAGTCGGCCGGGGCGATGGCGGTGGCTGTCGGCTAGCTTTGCCAGTTCCTTGAAATATTCGGCAGGCTTCATGATCCCGGCGCGAAGCAGGAGATGCGGCGCGAAATATTCGGTCGACCCTTCCTCGAGCCACAACAGGTTCGAATAATTTTCGCTGGTGTAATCGTAAGGGACCATCGACGCGGCGCGGTAATCCTTGACGTTCCAGGTGTGAACGAACTCGTGGCTGGTGGTCGACAGGAACCCCAAATAATCCTCGCGCGGCCGGAAACCGTAACGCGGTTGCTGAATGACGGTCGAGTTCAGATGCTCCGTTGCGCCGCGATCGCCGTCGGTCAGGTGGACGATGAACAAATATCGGCGGAATGGATATGCGCTCCAAATGCCCTTTGCCTGCGGCACGATCTTTTGAATGTCGGCGACGATCTGCTTCTCGTCGGCATTGCCCCGACCCCAGAATACCACATCATATTCGCGACCGTCGGCGGTGAAATGATAGTCCTGATTGATACCCGTCTCGATCGGCGAGTCGACGAGAATGTCCCAGTTGGGCGCGACGAAGCGACCGGCGCCGTCGCGATCCATGCCGGAGAAACTGCGCCAGGCCCGCGGGACGTCGAGCGACACCGTGACCGGCTCGGCGCGCTGCGCCTCGGCATACATCAGCACCGCAGAGGCATCGAGAAAAGCGTGACTGTCGTCGATGTGGCGGCTGCGGCGAGCGAGTTCATTGCCGTAGAGTTCGTAGGTGACGGTGACCGGTCCGCCGCCAGAATTGCCGATTCGCCAAGTTGACTTGTCGACCTTTGACCAGCTCAGCTTCGAACCCGCTTGATCGGCCGCGCCGAAGCGGCTGACACCGTTGGCGAGATTCATGATTTGATACCGTCCGGTTCGCCAGGCCGGCATGATGAGGTCGAGCGACTTGCCGCTTTGCGCCGGATAGGTCGCGGTGACCGTCGCGCTGTGGTGCTCCGGCGACCGAAGGTCGATGCGATAGTCGACGGCGGCAACGGCCGCGCTCGACAGAGTCGAAAGCACGGCGGCGACCGCCCAAATCAAGCCCTTGACCATCGTCACGCTCCTCCACGTCCGAGCGCGCGACTTTGCCGCGGTGGCGCGCGAACGCAAGAGCAGCTTGGCCGGGAGCCTTGTCGCTGGTAGCGCGCGGCCGATGACGAGGCCCCCGCTTCCCGAATGGGCGCCGCACGAGGCGGTGTGGATCGGCTTTCCGAGTGATGCCGAGCTGTGGCTTGAGGATCTGGGGCCGGCGCAGGAGGAGGTCGCCGCTTTCGCCCGAGCGGTGCACGCTGACGGCCATGGCGAAACCGTGCTGTTGGTGGCGGCGGATGAGGTCGCGGCGGAGCGAGCCCGGTCGCTGGCGCCGTTCGCGACGATCGTCGTCGAGCGCTTCGGCGACATCTGGCTGCGCGATACCGCGGCGATCGTGCTGGGCAGCGGAGGCAATCGGATCGCGCGCGATTTCGGCTTCAACGGCTGGGGCGGGAAATATGAGCTCGAGGGGGATTCGGACATCGGCGCCCGCCTCGCCGATGCCGCGGGGCTGCCGGTCGAACGCCGCGACTGGATTCTCGAGGGCGGGGCGATCGACGGCGATGGCTCGGGCACCGTGCTCACTACCGAGCAATGCCTGCTCAACCCCAATCGCAATCCAGGCATGGACCGCGCCGAAGTCGAGGGGCGCCTGCTCGACGGCCTCAGCTTCGAGCGGGTGGTGTGGCTCGGCGAGGGGCTGTTGAACGATCACACCGACGGCCATGTCGACAATCTCGCGCGGTTCATCGCACCAGGTCGGGTGGCGATCCCGACGGCCGCTGCGGACGACCCCAATATCGCCATTTACAAAGACGCGGCGCGGCGGCTGCGCGAAACCAAGCTGGATGTTGTCACCATGCCTTCGCCCGGACGGATCGAGCGCGACGGCGCAATCATTCCCGCCAGCTACATGAATTTCTACATCGGCAATGCCGTGGTCGTCGTGCCGCAATATGGCGCGGCCAACGATCGCCCCGCGGTCGAGGTCATCCAGGCGCTGTTCCCCGACCGCCGCGCCATTGGCCTGCGCGCCGACCATGTCCTCACCGGCGGCGGCAGTTTCCATTGCATCAGCCAGCAGGTGCCGGTTTGATTTTTGTCGTCATCCCGGCGAAGGCCGGGACCCAGTCTGGACTCCGGCCTTCGCCGGAGTGACGGAGAAAGAATGACCAAACTCACCGTCGCCGCGCTCCAGCTCGCGTTCACCGAGGACACCGCCGCCAACATCGTCGCCGTCAGCGACCTCGTCCGCGAGGCCGCGGGCAAGGGCGCCGAGGTGGTACTCCCGCCGGAATTGTTCGAAGGCCCCTATTTCTGCCGGGTCGAGGACGAGAGCCTGTTCGCGACCGCCAAGCCGACCGCTAAGCACCCATCGGTGCTGGCGATGCAGGCGCTCGCCAAAGAACTCGAAATCTGGATCCCGACCAGCTTTTTCGAGCTCGACGGGCCGCATCATTACAACAGCCTCGCGATGGTCGGCCCCGACGGCAAGGTCGCCGGCGTCTATCGCAAGAGCCACATCCCCGATGGCCCGGGCTATCAGGAGAAATTCTATTTCCGCCCCGGCAACACCGGCTTCAAGGTGTGGTCCGGCCCGCACCAGGCGACGCTCGGCGTCGGCGTCTGCTGGGACCAATGGTATCCCGAAGTCGCCCGCGCGATGATGCTGATGGGCGCCGACATCCTGTTCTACCCGACCGCGATCGGGACCGAGCCGCACGACCCCGACCTCGACACCTCGCGGCTGTGGCGCCGCGCCATGATCGGCCACGCGGTTTCGAATGTCGTCCCCGTCGTCGCCGCCAATCGCATCGGCACCGAAGGCGATCAGCGCTTTTACGGCCACAGCTTCATCTGCGACGAGCGCGGCGACATTTTGGCGGAGTTTGGGGCCGAAGAGACCGGGGTGCTGGTCGCGAAGTTGGACCTCGCGGCGGCGAAGAAGCACCGCGCGGCGTTCGGCTTCTTCCGCGACCGTCGTCCCGAACTTTACGGGCGCCTGGTCGAGGACGTTTAGAGGTCCAGCGCCAGATAGACGCTATCGCAAATCTCGCCGCCGACGATCCAGCTGCCCTGGGCGCTGCCGGTCTCTACGAACCCCTGCCCTTTGAGCAACCGCAACGAGGCGGCGTTGCGCGGGTCGACATCGGCGGTCAGCCGGCGCGGGTCGCCAATCCGGCGGCGGCGATCGAGGAATGCGACCATCGCCTCGCTCGCCAGGCCCTGCCCCGTTTCATCGGCGGCGATCATGAAGCCGATTTCAGGCAGTTGCCAGCAGCCGAGCTTGCCGATCACCCGGCCGTCTCGCTCGATCACATAATCGTCGCTCTGCGCCCGATCGCCCTCGACCATCGAGCGCAGCCACTCCTGTGATTGCGCGAGCGCCTCGTGCGGCGGGGTCGACCAGTAACGCATGTTGCGCGGGTCGCTGAGCAACGCGTGGATCGCAAGGAGATCGTCCATTCGGGCCCGCCGCAGCCGCAGCCGCTGGGTGATGATCGCGTCAGCCACGGCAGGCCGCCGCGAACACCGCCTCGAACATCGCTGAGTCGAGCCGCTTCGTGTTCTGGTTGTAGCGGCTGCAGTGATAGCTATCGATCAGGCGCTTGCCGCCGGGCAACGCGTGCTCCGCACCGTGCGCGAATTTGGCGCGGGACAGCGGCAGCTCGAACGACCGGCACAGGCTGTCGTGCGCAACCTTGCCCAGCGCGATGAAGGTCGTCAGCCGAGGCAATTGCACGAGCGACTCCATCAGATAGGGGCGGCAATTGGCCTCCTCGACCGGTAGCGTCTTATTCTGCGGCGGCAGGCATTTGACCGCGTTGAGGATGATCGCGCCCTTGAGCCGCAGCCCATCACCGGGGTCGGCGCGATACTCGCCTTGCGCGAGACCGAACTTGAGCAAGGTCGAATAGAGCAGGTCGCCCGCATAATCACCGGTGAACGGGCGGCCGGTGCGGTTCGCGCCCTGTTTGCCAGGCGCAAGACCGATGATCGCCAGCCACGCCTCAGGATCGCCGAACGCGGGCACCGGGGCGTTCCACCAGCCGGGATGCTCGGCGCGGCACGCGTGGCGGAAAGCGACCAGCCGCGGACACAGCGGGCAGTCGCGCGGCGCCTCGGCCTGCGGTAGCGGGGAGATGTCGGCGGGTTGGAGCATTGCTTGCATCCCTAACCCGTTCGTCCTGAGCTTGTCGAAGGGCGTTCTTTTTCCGGGCCACCGCGCTATCGCCCTTCGACTTCGCTCAGGACGAACGGACCCTTGCCCAGCCACGCCCACCTCTACGCCATCGCGATCGGCTCGAACCGCCCGCACGGCCGCCACGGCCCGCCGCGGCGCGTGGTGGAGGCCGCGATCGCTCGGCTCGAGCGCGATTTCGGCCTGTTCGACGCCTCCCCCATCCTGCTCAATCGCGCCTTCGGGGCCGGGCTTCGCGATTTCGCCAATGCCGTCGCGCTGGTCGAGAGCGCGTTGGAGCCGCCGGATTTGCTCAATGCCCTGAAGACGATCGAACGCGAATACGGGCGGCGGCGCGGCCGTCGCTGGGCGCCGCGGGTGCTCGATCTCGACATCGCCCTGTGGAGCGGCGGCGCGTGGCACTCGCCGGGCCTCTCGATCCCGCACGCCGGCCTCGCCGAACGCTCGTTCGTTCTCGGCCCGCTGGCCAGAATCGCGCCCGGCTGGCGGGTGTCGGGCCCGCTCACTATTCGCCATCTCGCCGCCCGCCTTGCGAGAAAGCGTCCGCGCGGCTAGGCGCGGTCACGGCTGATGGGCCCTTAGCTCAGTTGGTAGAGCAACTGACTTTTAATCAGTAGGTCGCTGGTTCGAATCCAGCAGGGCTCACCAGCCACCAAGCATTATGCCTGGTGCTGGGTCGCCGGCCCGACCAGCCGACGGTAATCGGCCTCGGACAAGGCTGGACGTCCGTCGCCGCAATCGGCCCTGACCAGCCGTCGAAGGAGTGCGTCGTCCAACTCGGCGAGGACATCGCGCCGGATGGTCAGCCGGGCGTTATGGCCAGGAACCAGATTCTTATGATCGGTCCAGAACGAACGGCAAACGGTGGCGTAGATCATCGGTCGCGGCGCATCGCTCAAGTTGGCGGCGCCAAGGTGTTGGATGCGAAAATCCCATGCAAGGCCATCGCCAACAGCCAAGTCCACCCCCACCGCGTCTGACTCTTCCGGTTCCGGATCCGGGAAACGGTGGCTTCCGAACGCGAATCGCGTGTGGCCGGTTCGGGCATCGCAATCGACTAGCGGGATCGCGACCGTCATCGCGGTGACCGGAATGACGCGATCGAGACCGGTCTCCGGATACAACAGGCCGCCGTCGCGATGGAGATGCTGATCTTTTGCTCCCGGGAAGGCGATGATCAGCCCGTAAGCCTCCAGTTCCCAGGCCGCGCCTAGCGTCTCGCCGAAGAATTCCGTTAGCAAGGGCGCAAATAAGAGTTCGAACGCGCCTTCGTCGGGTTCGAGCGGCAACGGAAACAAATAGCGTTGGGAACCGACAATCGACTTATCCATCAGCAGGGTCGGATCGCCGAACAGTTCGGGCCGCTCGCGGCGAAAGCGCGTCAGCATCGTTTCGATCAATGCGGGTTCGAACAGTCGCGGAATATGCGCCACCCCATTAGCGCGAAGCGCATGCGCCGCGATCTTCGCTAAGCAGGCTCGTGTCGCCTTGGCATCCGTTGTCATACCCGCCTCGGCAATCGCGTAGGCTCGATCCCAGCAGGGTTCACCAGCATCCTTTCGGTGCGTGAAGGCAGAAGCCGCCTCGTTACCATGGTCACGATCATCCGCTTTTGAACTGGCCACAGTACCAGCAGTTCACCGCAAACCGGTAGTCAGCGAAGGCTTCGCTAGGACATTTGATGGCCCGAACCTCGTGCGTCGCCCACGCCGGGAAGGCAACCAGAGTGTTTTGGTTCGGTTCGACGTCCACGAACTGTACGGCTTTTTTTGCGGCATCTTTCGGATCCGCACCCAACGGGTAGAGCCGCAGATTGCCGCCTTCGAAGCGCTTGGGTTCGCCGTGGAAATAATAGACCGCGCTCAACAAACGGTCGTCGGTCCGTCCGGGGCGACCGCCCAGCGGCTTGCGGCCAGCACCGACCGGAATATCGACATGCGGCGCGAAATGAGCGCCGTTTCCGTGCGCCGCTATTTCCAGCTCGAGCGCCTCGATTGCGGGCACGGTTAGGCGAAGGGTCTGGAGGAGATCGTCTTGAACGGCGCGAAAGCGGTCCTGGAGCCAGTTCAGTTCACTTTCGAAATCTCTGGTCGTCAGGGCCTGCCGAGTAGCGGGTTTGACCGATATTTCATCCTCAAGAGACACGGTGGCCGATTTAAAACGCTCGGGATGTGCCAGGACCCATTGCAGCAGCGCTGATCGGTCCTGCTCGCTGAGGAATCCTTCGATGCGTGCGATCGGGGGAAGCAGCTGTGGGGCTTGTGACACGCTTCATCCTCGCAAGATATACGCCGGGTTATTCGCGTCTATACCGGCGATCGTCGCGGTGTGCAGGTCTTGCGCGAGGGCCGCTCTGCGACGACTCGGGTCGACAGCAGGGTGCCGCGCTCTTAAACGAGGCCCGGCCGAGCGCCGTTGCTGCCCGTACGGTGTAGGCTCCAGTCTCAAGAGAACCCACGTGTCCAGTCGCTCCCGCTTTGCCCCACCTGCCACCGAACGATCGACCAAGACGCTGATTCCGAAGACTCCCGCCCAGCTGATGATGGAGCACGAAAC
>JANNDN010000003.1:0-2251 GCA_031387795.1 Sphingomonas sp. | reverse complement strand
TCATCGCGGTCGCATGCGGGGCCAGCACCTGGCCCGCGCCAAGTTGAGGGATCGGGCGGCGATAGACTTCGACCAGCAGCCCGGACGCCTTGGGGTTCGAGCGGAGCAGAGCGAGGCCGGCGGCCGAATCGCCGAGCGTCCCGACCAGCCACAGCGCATCGCCCGCCGACCCGCCCGAGCGCGCCGGGACATGAGCGGGCGCGGTGCCGAGCGCGGTCATCCCGAGCACTCGGGGTGCGCCCTTCATCAGCGCGATGGTGTCGCCGCCGATCAGCGGCAGGCCATAGCTTTCGCACGCCGCCTCGACCCCGCCGAGAAACCCGTCCTCCCACTCGCGGTCGCCGTTGAGGGTCAGCGAGAGCAGCGCCCCTCGCGGCTCCGCGCCCTTGGCCGCGAGGTCGCTCAGATTGACCGCAACCAGCTTCCACCCGACGCTCGCGGGCGGATCGGTCGACAGATAGTGGATGCCCTCGGCGATGCTGTCGTGCGTGATGACGAGACCGTCGAGCACGGCGACGTCGTCGAGCAGTCCGCGCGCATAAGGGCTGGTCGCCATGCGCCTCAGCCGGGCAAGCACCTCGCGCTCGCGCATCTTATCTCCTCCCTCCCCGGGGGAGGTGGCGTGCGCAGCACAACGGAAGGGGCGTGCTGCGCCGTATTCCCCCACCGTCAGCCAGTGGCTGACATCACCCCCGGCGGGGGAGGGGAAGAGTCACTTCCGCGCTACCTTGGCGATGGCATCGAGGATGCCGTTGACGAAGCCGCTCTCGCGCTTGTCGTAGAAAGCGTGGGCGACGTCGAGATATTCGCTGATCACGCTCGCCGCGGGGACATCGGCGCGGGCGAGGAGCTCATAGGTGCCGGCGCGCAGGATCGCGCGCATCGGCCGGTCGATCCGCTCGAGCGTCCAGCCCGCGGCCAGCCGCTCGCCGATCAGCGCGTCGATTTCCTCATGGCGGGCATTGGCGCCGGTGACGAGGTCGTCGAAGAAGACGATCTCCGCCTCGCGGTACTGGACGTCGCCGATGGTCGCGCCGAGCCGGTGGTCGTGGAATTCCTTGAGCAGCGCGGGCACCGGCGTGCCCTCCATGTCCTGCTGATACAGGGCCTGGACCGCGGCAAGGCGCGCGGCGGAGCGGGACAGGGCTCGGGAAGTGGATCGCATCGCCCGGCGCCTTAACCGCGATCACGGCTTTGGAAAACCGCCTTGTCGCCTTCGCCGCCTCCCGCCGACCGCCAAGCGACGTAGCGGCGCAGGAAACGGGGAACCGGAATTCCCCGCTCGACCCAGCCGCCATGGAACGAAACCCACTCCCAGATCGCGACCAGAAACAGAATCGCGACCGCGACCGCGCCAACCGCCATCGGACTCGGCAAGGCAAGATTGGCCCAGAAGCTCGCGAGCCCGATAAGGATCAGGCCGACGAGGTGGGATAGCGGGAAGAACCGCGCCTTGCTGGTCAGGCGCTTGAACAGCATCGTGCCGGCGAGGAACAAGGCATTGCCGCCCAGCTGGACCCACAGGAAAGCGCTGCTGGCGTGTCCGCTCGGGTGCTTCATCAGCATCTCGTCGGCGACCGCCGTGACCACGATCCCGGCGACGATCGGCAGGTGGCAGTACGTATAGGCGTTGCGGGCGATCCGTCCGCTGTCCTCGTCGCCCTGGATCCGCTCGGACCCGCGGCGCATCCCGATATCGAAATAGACCCACCACATCGCGACCGAGCCGAAGAAAGCGATCAGCGCCGAGCCGATCGTCCATGGCTCCCACGCGATTTCCGAGAAGGTCGCGCCGGTCACCAGGATGCCCTCGCCAAGCGCGATGATGATGAGCAGCGCGCAGCGTTCGGCCATATGGGCGCCGGTCACGGCATAGTCGCCGGTCTGCGAGCGGCCGAGCCCGGGGACCGCAAACTGGGCGATCGGGCCCAGATATTCGATGGCCAGGGCAATGCTCCACAACCACACCCGGGCCGAAGGATCGGTCAGGCCGCCGGCGATCCACAGCGGCGCGCTGGCGATGAACCAGACCGACACGCGCAGCAGGCTGATGCCGAGAACCCGGCGATCGCGCCACATCACCCAGGTCAGGAACAAGGTTCGGCCGACCTGGATCGCGACGTAGGCGAGCGCGAACCACAGGCCGCGGTCGCCTAACGCCTCGGGAATGCTCGCGCTCATGACCAGGCTGGCGAGCATGATCGCGAAGACCATGATTCGAACGGGGACGCGGGACGGGTCGAGCCAGTTG
>JANNDN010000357.1:0-2344 GCA_031387795.1 Sphingomonas sp. | reverse complement strand
GAACTGGGCGGAGCCGAGCGCCCGCGCCAGTCCGGCCTCGCCGCGAGCCAACCGCGGGACCCCGCCCTGGACGAGCAGGCCCGCGGCCACCACGCCGCACCAGGCAGTGACGCGTTTGAGTCCTGCGGGCGCTTTTTCGGCGTTCGCTTCGAGGTGGCGGGCGCCGCGCGCCAGCGTGTTGAGCAGGGCCGATCGATAGCCGCCGTCGTCGCTCGACAGGATATAGGGCGCGAAGGCGGTCCAGAAGAGGATTCGCTCGCCCCACAGATGCGGCGCCCACGCCTCGTCGGGACGGGTTCCGTGGGCAATCAGCCAGCGCCCGGTCAGCGCCTCGCCGACCGGGGCGCCGCGCTCGCGCGAGGCCGCGGCGGCGAGATCGCGCAGCCACGCGAAGCCCTGCACATTCTCGCTCACCCAATCACTGCCGCGAAACCGCGCGAAATCGAGATCGGCGAGGGCGATCGTCTCGCTCCCGACCGGCAGAGAGCCGGCGAGAATGCGGGTGCCGCGCTGGCGGTCGCCGGCGACATGATCGCGCGGGACGGCGACGAGCTTGAGCGGCTGGCGTTTGCTGCGCAGGCGACTGAGCAAGGATCCGCGCGCGAGGCGCTTGACGATCTCGGACCCCGCGGGGGCCTTCGCGCTCATTCGTCGCCCCTGAGCGCCCTTATGTTCGCGGCATAAGCGCCCGGCCCGCCGCGGAAGGCAGCGGTTCCGGCGACGAGCGCGGTCGCGCCCGCGGAGATGGCGAGCGGAGCCGTCTCGGGATCGATGCCGCCATCGACCTCGATGATGACATCGAGATTCTCCTTGGCGACGCGATTGGCGATCGCCTCGATCTTCCGCAATTGGCTGGCGATGAATTTCTGGCCGCCGAAGCCCGGGTTGACGCTCATCACCAGCACCAGATCCACTTCCTCGAGCACGTAATCGAGCGCCTTGGCGGGGGTGGCCGGGTTGAGCGACACCCCGGCCTTCTTGCCCAAGGCCTTGATGCGCTGGATCGTGCGGTGGAGGTGCGGGCCCGATTCGGGGTGGACAATGATGTGGTCGGCGCCGGCCTCTGCGAAGGCATCGAGGAACGGGTCGACGGGGGCGATCATCAGGTGAACGTCGAACGGCAGGCTCGAATGCGGGCGCAGCGCCTTCACTACCGCCGGGCCGATGGTGATGTTGGGGACGAAATGGCCGTCCATGACATCGACGTGGATCCAGTCGGCGCCGGCGGCGTCGATCGCGCGGATTTCCTCGCCGAGCCTGGCGAAGTCGGCGCTGAGGATCGAGGGGGCGATGAGCGTTCGGGCCATCAGCCGATTAGACGCGATCAGCCCGTGGCGACAAGCCGCGCAATGAAGAAGCCGTCGAGCCCGCCCTGATCGGCGAGGAGACCGGGAAGGAGGCGGACCCAGCCGTCTTCGCTTGGCGCGGCGAAATCGGGCAGCTCGCCCGGTGCCGGCGGCACGGTCCGGAAACTCGAGTTGCGGCCGAGGAAAGCGCGGACCACGTCCTCGCCCTCCTCCGGCTCGAGCGAACAGACCGCGTAGATGATCGTCCCGCCCGGATTGAGCCAGGCCGAGGCACGGTCGAGCAGCTGCCCCTGAAGCTCGACCATTTCCGCGATCACCGCGGGACGGGCGCGATGGAGCACTTCGGGATGACGGCGAAAGGTGCCCGTCGCCGAGCAGGGCGCGTCGAGCAGGATGGCGTCGAAGCGCCGGTCCGCGTTCCAGCGCAGCGCATCGGCGGTGACGATGCGCGCTTGAAGGCCGGTCCGCTCGAGGTTGGCGCGGAGCCGGTCGAGACGGTCGGCGGAGATATCGAGCGCGGTGACGTCATGGCCCGCGGCGGCGAGCTGCATCGTCTTGCCCCCGGGGGCTGCGCAGAGGTCGAGGACGTGGCGAGATGCGGAGCCGATCAGCCGGGCGGGGATCGAGGCCGCAAGATCCTGGACCCAGAACGCGCCCTCGTTGAACCCGGCCAGCGCTTCGACAGATTGGCTGTCGAGCCGCAGGTGACGCGGTGCGAGCGCGGTCCCGCCGGTCGCCCCCATCGCCTTGGCCTCCGCCTCGTCCTTGAAGGCGAGGTCGAGCGGCGGGCGGTGCGCGATCGCGGTTCGCGCCGCCTCCACCACCGTATCGCCCCACGCCTTGCGCCAGCGAAACTCGACCGCATCGGGGAGGCGCGGCGAGGGCAGCGCGGGAATGCCGCGGCGGAGCAGGGTGCCTAGAACGCCGTGGACCAGCCGCCGCGGCCCGCCGTCGACCAGCGGGAGTGCGGTCGCGACGACCGCATGGTCGGGGGTGTCGAGGCCGATCTTCTGCGCGAGCGCGAGGCGCAGCACCAT
>JANNDN010000041.1:0-6331 GCA_031387795.1 Sphingomonas sp. | reverse complement strand
GCGGCATTGGGTCCGCTCGTCTTCTTCCACGAGCTCGGCCATTATCTCGTCGCGCGCTGGCTCGGCATTCCCGCAGAGACCTTTTCGATCGGTTTCGGGCGCGAGATTGTCGGGTGGACGGACAAACAGGGGACGCGGTGGAAGGTCGGCTGGCTCCAGCTCGGCGGCTACGTCAAATTCGTCGGCGACATGGGTCCGGCGAGCGAGCCGGTGGAAGCGGAATCGATCCCGCCCGAACTGCGCGAACGCGCGTTTCAGTTCCGCCCGGTGTGGCAACGCTTCCTCGTCGTCCTTGCCGGACCGGCGGCCAATTTCCTGCTCGCGATCCTGATCTTCACGGCCTTCTTCACCTTCGTCGGAGCGCCGCTCAGCAATGTCGTCGGAGCAGTCGCGCCCGGCACCGCGGCCGCTCGCGCCGGAATCGAGCCGGGCGACCGCATCGTCAGTATCGCGGGCCGCGACACGTCGACTTTCGCCGAGATTTTCAACACCGTCGCGATCCGCGGCGACGAGCGGGTTACCGTCCGCGTCGAGCGGGGCGAGGTCGCTCGGGATATCTCCGTGGTCCTCGGCTCCGCCAGTTTCGAGGATCCGAACGGCGAACCGATGGCGCGCGGGGTGCTCGGCATCCGCCCGTCGCTCGACGCGTTCGAGAAGGTACCGGTCTGGCGGGCGGTGCCGATGGCGACCTCTTACACCATCAGCCTCACCGCTTCGATCTTCGACGGGCTGGTGCGACTGGTCAGCGGGGCGATTTCTCCCAAGCAGCTGGGCGGGCCGATCAAAATCGCGCAGATCGCCGGTGAGGGGGCCGCGGCGGGGTTCCTGCCGTTCGTTCAGCTGGTCGCCTTGCTTTCAATTAATCTCGGATTCATCAACTTGTTGCCAGTCCCGATGTTGGATGGAGGCCATCTCGTCCTGTATTCGCTCGAGGCCGTGCGCCGTCGCCCGCTCAGCGCCCGGGCGCTGGAATGGGCATTTCGTGGCGGACTGGCGCTCCTCCTCGCGCTCGTGATGTTCACGACGATCAACGATTTGGGCTCGATTGGACTGTGGGACCGGCTTCAACGCTTGATTGGCTAGGAGGCTTAGGGCAGGGGCAGGAACTAGGGTGTTGGCGGCAGGAAATGCGGCCTTACCATTCTCGAAAAGGCGGGATCGCGTGATTTCAGGTTCGAAAAGTTGCAAGCGCGCCGGTGCGCTGTTGATGGCCGGAACGATGCTAAGCGGGCTCGCGTCCCCGGCGCTGGCGCAGGTCGCGCCGGCCCCGCCGCCGGCTGCTTCGACCGCTCCGCCGGTTGCTCCAGCGGTCCAGCCGGCACCCGCGCCGGCGCCCGTCGCGCGCATCATCCGAACGATTCAGATCACCGGCAACCAGCGGCTCGAGTCCGAAACGATTCGAGCTTACGCCAATCTCACCAACGGCCAGAGTTATGACGCCGCGACGCTCGATCAGGCGCTGAAAGACCTTTACGCGACCCAGCTCTTCGCCGACGTCACCATCCGCGGCGCCGACACCGGCGATCTCGTCGTCGAGGTGCGCGAGAATCCGGTCATCAACCGCATCATCCTCGAGGGCAACAAACGCATCAAGGACGACAAGATCTCGCCCGAGATCAAGCTTGCGCCGAGGCAGATCTTCACCCGCTCGGGCGCCCGCGCCGACGTCGAGCGGATCCTCGAACTGTACCGCCGCGAGGGCCGCTTCGCCGCCCGGGTCGAGCCCAAGATCGTCCAGCTCGAGCAGAACCGCGTCGACGTCGTGTTCGAGATTTTCGAGGGCGACCTGGCCAAGGTCCGCGCGATCAACGTCCTCGGCAACGATATCTTCGGCGACCGCCGCCTGCGCAAGGAAATGTACACGCGGCAGGCCGGCGGAATTCTCGGGTTTCTCGGCTCGAACGATACCTACGATCCCGACCGCCTGGCCGCCGACCAGCAGAAGCTGCGCGCTTATTATCTGACCCAGGGCTATGCCGATTTCCGGGTCGTCTCGGCGCTTGCCGAACTGACCCCCGACCGCCGCGACTTCGTCATCACCTACGTCGTCGAGGAGGGCGCGCGCTACAAGTTCGGCACCGTCGAGGCGGACAGCGCGCTGCGCGATTTCCCCAACGACCAG
The DNA here is from genome assembly GCA_031387795.1 of Sphingomonas sp. Classification (GTDB taxonomy): domain Bacteria; phylum Pseudomonadota; class Alphaproteobacteria; order Sphingomonadales; family Sphingomonadaceae; genus Sphingomicrobium. Next base: position 4,209 of record JANNDN010000041.1, on the reverse strand, counting down.
GTGCTGACCGAGGTCAAGATCAAACAAGGCGACTGGTTCAACGCCAAGTCGGTCGAGGACACGGTCACCGAAATCAACCGCGCCGCGGGCAACCTCGGCTATGCGTTCGCCGACATCGACCCCGCCTATAACCGCGACACCGAGGCCAAGGTGATGAACCTGACCTTCAAGGTCGCGAACACGCCCAGGGTTTATGTCGAGCGGATCGACATCACCGGCAACACCACCACGCGCGACAAGGTCATCCGCCGCGAATTCCGGGTCAACGAGGGCGACGCCTTCAACGCCCTGCGGCTCAAGCGCAGCCAGGATCGCATTCAGAGCCTTGGGTATTTCCAGGAAAATCTGGAGATCAAGCAGGCCGAAGGCTCGGGTCCGGACCGCGTCATCCTCAACGTCAATGTCGAGGAAAAGCCGACCGGGCAGCTGTCGCTGTCGGGCGGATATTCGAGCCTCGAGCGGTTCGTCATCCAGCTCTCGGTGTCGCAGAACAATTTCATGGGCAAAGGCCAGTCGGTCGACGCCGGAATCAACTATTCGCGTTATTCGAAGTCGATTTCCGCGGGCTTCACCGACCCCCATTTCATGGACAAGCCGATCCTTGTCGGGATTTCGGTCTATCGCCGCGACTATGCCAGCTTCAATTATATCGGCAACAGCCGGAACACGACCTATGAGCAGGTCAGCACTGGCACGGGTCTGCGGACCGGCTTCCCGCTGACCGAATATTGGAGCGTTGGTGGCCGCTATTCGCTGGTCAAGGACGAAATCACCCTCAACAAGGGCACCTTCTACACTGACGGCGAGTGCGACCCGATCAAGGCCGGCCGGTATCTGTGCGACGAAATCGGCGGGCGTGTGACCTCGCTCGTGGGCTGGTCGACGCTGTACGACGACACCGACGGAATTCGACCGACGCGGGGCCAGCGCTTCGTCTTCTCCAACGACATTGCAGGTCTCGGCGGGGACGTGAAATATGCCCGGGTCACCGCCAATGCCACCAAGTACAAGGCCTTCGGCGGGTGGATCGGGTCGCTGCGGCTCGAAGGCGGCTACATCAAGGCGCTTGAAGACGCCCCGCGGCCGTTCATCGACCCGGTCCGGCTGACCGACCGTTTCTTCGGCCCGCAGCTACGCGGCTTCGACATCCGCGGCATCGGACCCCGGGTTCAGCGCGTTCCGTATAGCGCGGGCGGAACGCTCAACCGTGACGAGGCGCGGATTACCGACGCGCTCGGCGGCAGAGCTTACTACCAGGCGCGGCTCGAGGTCGAGTTCCCGATCAGCGCCTCGCTTCGCAACCTCGGGCTGCGCCCCTCGGCCTATGTCGACGCGGGCTCGTTGTGGTCGATCACCAGCCCCGAACTCAGCGACATTCTCAATATTTGTTCGCTCAAGTCCGGCCAGTCCGGCCTTCGCACCATCCTTCAGGCGCCCGGCGATCCGGCGTGCGACCCGGTAAAATACAACATCTCGCCGGGCTTCAAGGAGCTTTTCCTGGGCAACAGCCCGAAGCCCCGCCTGTCGATCGGTGTCGGGGTCAACTGGGTTTCACCCTTCGGTCCGCTGCGGATCGATCTCGCCAAGGCGTTGCTCATGCAAGAGGGCGACGACACCAAATTGTTCAGCTTCAACGTAGGAACCCAATTCTGATGAAAAAGATTCTCCTCATTGCCGCTCTGGCAACGGGCACGATTGCCCCCACCGCGGCTCTGGCCCAGGCGCTTCCGGCCGCGGTGATCGCGGTCACCGATCTCGACCGGGTGACCCTCGAGTGCACCGCTTGCAAAACCGCTGCGGCGTCCTTGCGCAGCCAGGCCACGGCGCTCCAGGCACGCGAAAAGGCGCTGGTCGAACCGATCCAGGCCGAGCAGAAGTCGATCCAGGCCGTGATTGACGGGCTCAAGGGCACCGCTCCGGATGCGGCGTTGCAGGCGCGGGTGCGGGCGTTCCAGACCCGCCAGCAGCAGGCCTCCGAAGAGCTCCAGCGCTCGCAAACTCAGCTCCAGCGCAACCAGCAGTACATCCAGCAGCAGATCGCGACCAAGCTCGGCCCGATCTACCAGCAGGTGATGCAGCGGCGCGGCGCCACGATCATGCTCGAAACCGGCGCCACGCTCGCCGCGAGCAATTCGGTCGACGTCACCAGCGAGGTTCTGACGGCGTTGAACACGGCCATGCCGACCGTTGCGACGACCGCCCCGGCGCAGCCCCAGCAGAAGCCTCAGGGCCGCTGATTTGAGCGACGATCCGGCAGCGTCCGCCCCCCTCCGGCTCGATATCCGGCAGGTCATGGCGGCGCTGCCGCATCGCTATCCCATGCTGCTCGTCGATCGGGTCGAAAACCTGATCCCGGACCAATCGATCACGGCCATCAAGGCGGTGTCGATCAACGAGCCGTTCTTCCAGGGCCATTTCCCTGGACGCCCGATCATGCCCGGCGTGCTCATCGTTGAGGCGCTGGCCCAGGCCGCAGGCGTGCTCGCGGTCGAAAGCCTCGGACTCGCGGGCTCGGGCAAGCTCGTCTATTTCATGGCCATCGAGGGCGCCAAGTTCCGCGCTCCGGTCGAACCCGGCTGCCTGCTCCAGCTCGACGTCGAATTCGTCCAGAAACGCTCGAGCGTGTGCAAGTTTGCCGGCCGCGCCACCGTCGACGGCAAGCTCGCCGCCGAGGCGCAGTTCACGGCGATGATCGCCGATCCGCCAGCCTGATCCCGGCGAACACGCCGCGCCCCTCGGTGCGGTAGTCGGCTGAATCTTCGTAGCGTTCGTCGAGCAGGTTCGACCCGCGCACGAACAGCTGCACGCGCGGCGTGACAGCATAAGCGACGCGCGTCGAGGCGAGCACATAAGGCGAGAGCCGGACGATCGCGAACGGCAGGACTTCCTGGCGGTCGAGGTGCGAGCCAACGTACGCCAGCGATGCCCCGTAGCTGAACCGTCCCGATGCGCCATCCGCGGCGAGCGAGCCGCTGTGGCGGGGCCGGCGCCATTCCTCCAGCTGCCGATTCGCGGCTCCGGTCGGCTGGGTCGCACGCAAATAGGCGTAATTCGCGTTGAGCCGAAGCCCCGCAAGCACCTGCCAGCCGAGTTCCGCCTCGATCCCCCAGCGTCGGCTCGAGCCTGCGCTGTTGACGACGCTGGTGAAGGTGGAATTGTCGACGATCTCGTCGCTGAGCCGCTGGCGATAGAGCGTCAGCGACGCGGCGATCGTGGGCCGGCGAAACCGCAGCGAGCCCTCAAACCCGCGCGAGCTTTCGGGGCGAAGGTCGGGATTGCCGATGAAATTGCCGGGGAAGAAGCCGTAGAGGTCGAAGAAGGTTGGCTGGGCGATGCCCTGGGCGTAGGAACCCGCCAACGCGAACCCGGCGCCGATCTCGGCCAGCAGCGACGCCCGCAGTGAGGTCGCGTCCCTGAAGCGGTTGAAGAGGTCGCGGCGTACGGCGAGGTCGCCGCTGATCCCGCTCATTGTTCCGCGCCATTCCGCGGTGAGCGAATGGTGGATGCGGGCCTGGTCCTGGTTGGTGAAGCCGCCGTAAATGGTGTCGCGGGCGCGAAACGTCTCGCGCTCGGTGTCGGCGGCAACGATCAGGCGATGCTCGAGCCTGCCGCTGGTGAAGCGTCGCTCGATTTGGGCATCGACCGTCCGCCGGGTTCCGCGGGTGCGGTTGACGGGATCGTCGGCGAGCAAATTGCGGTTGGATGATCCGACCAGCGACACCCCGATCCGTCCGCTCCACGGCGAGCTGGTGTTCGCCAAGCCGGCCCAGACTCGTCCGCCGGTGAGCCAGTTGCGGCTGTTGTCGCTTGTGTCGGAGCGCTCGAACGTGACGGGATCATAACCATCGAAGTCGGCCCGTCCGGTGAGTGCGAATCCCGCGGCGCCGAGTTCGATCGACGGCGTGACATCGAAAGTCCCGCGCAGCCTTGCCGACAGATTGCGATAGCCGTCTTTGTCGCCGCCGCCGCCGAAGCTGTCGATCCCGCTCGCGCGCTGGAAGCCAATCGCGCCGGCGAGGCTGGCCCGGGGCGAGCCGATGCCTAGCGATGCGCTCGCCCGCCGCAATCCGAACGAGCCGGCTTCTACAGCCGCGGATTGCCCCGATGGATCGTCGAGGCCGTTGATCGCGATCACCCCGCCGATCGCCTGGCTGCCCCACAAAGCCGATTGCGGGCCGCGCACGACCTCGATCCGCGAGGCGAGGTCGG
>JANNDN010000316.1:0-4627 GCA_031387795.1 Sphingomonas sp. | reverse complement strand
TTCGATGATCAGTCTATCGCGTCGTCAATTTGCCGGGGCCGGCCTCGCGTCGGCCGGTTTGGTCCTGGCGTCGGGCGGACGCGCATTGGCCGAGCCATTGCTGACCGCCGAATCGATGATGGGTCCGTTCTATCCGCTCGACATGCCGGCCGACAGCGACGCCGACCTGACCTGGGTCAAGGGCCATTCGAAGCGCGCCGATGGCCAGGTGATCGAGGTCAGCGGACGGATTCTCGACGCCCGCGGCAACCCGATCCCGGGGGCGAGCCTCGTCCTGTGGCAAGCCAATGCCGCCGGCCGCTACGTGCATCCAAGCGACATCAGCAAATCTCCGCTGGACCCCAACTTCCACGGCCTCGCGTCGGTCAAGGCCGATGCCAGGGGTGAATGGCGGATCACGACGATCAAGCCCGGCGGCTATGATTCGCCGATCGGCCATCGCCCGCCGCACATCCATTTCGATGTCCACGGGATCAGGCACCGCAACATCGCGCAGCTCTATTTCCCGGAAGAGGCGGCCGCGAACGCCAAGGATACGCTCTATGCAATGCTCGGCGCCAGGGCCTCAACATCGGTCGCCGTGCGCGACGTCAACGATCCCGCGCGCTACACTTGGGACGTCGTGTTGATGGGTTGAAGGGTCGAGGGATGTTGAAAGCCGCAGCCGCACTGATCATCCTTGCCGCGTCGACCGCCGGAGCGGAACCGGTGCGGCCAGTGGTCGAGCATTTCCCGGCGCCGCCGATCAATGCGACCACCCCCGCGCCATTCTCCGTCGCTGTTCGGGTCGGGGATACAGTCTATCTCTCGGGCGCCATCGGCCGCCGCGCCGATGGCAGCTTGCCCGATGGTTTCGAGGCGCAGGCGAAGCAGACGATGGACAATGTCGGCGCTGCGCTCAAAGCCGCGGGCGTCGGCTGGGCCGACGTGTTCAAATGCTCGGTGATGATCGAGAACATGGCCGACTGGCCCGCGTTCAACAAAATCTACGTGCCCTATTTTCCAGCCGACAAGCTGCCCGCCCGCAGCGCGTTCGGCGCCGACGGGCTCGCGCTGGGCGCACTGATCGAACTCGAATGCCTCGCCCATGCGGGGCCGCAATAGCTCCGCACGGGCGCCGGCATCGCAATCGCTGATTACATCGTCATCGGGGCATATTCCGCCCGCGTGACCATCAGTTTCTCGCCCTTGTCGCTGACGGTTTCTTCGGTCCCGCCGACGGGCGTGTCCTTGACCGTCCAGCAGGTCGGACCTTCCTTGTCCATCGCGCTGGTGAAGCAGGCCTTGCCATCGACCATCGCCATCGTGCCATGGTCGACATGTTCGGCGCCCGCGTTGGCGATGTAATTACCCTTCGCGTCGATCGATTCAGTGATGTTCTTGCCCTCGCGAGTATAAGTCCAGGTCGTCTCGTTGAGGCTGGCAAGCGTCGCGGCGGGCGCCGCTTCGGCGGTGTTCGTGACTTCGGCGGCATTGTCCGCGGCCGGTGCTTCGGCCTGCTTGCAGCCCGCGAGCGCGAGCGCCGCGGTGAGACAAATTATGGTGCGCATGATGATTCTCCCCCTGTTGAGGAGCGCAGCCTTACGCCTCCCGCGGTCGTTACGCGAATCACACGAGAAGGCGTCCCATCCACAGCGCCATCGCGACCATCATCACATTCTCGGTCAGCGAGACGAAGCCGAGCGGGACGTTCGACGAGCCGCCGACGCACGCGCATTTCAGCTCGCGCTTCTCGATATAGACCGCCTTGAATACGCTGACCGCGCCGATGCCGCCGATGATGAGCGCGACCGGGGCGCTGAGCCAGGTCAGCAGATGCCCGAGCATGAGCACGCCGGCCACGCCCTCGAGGACGGGATAGAGATAGGAATAGGGCACCCAGCGGCGGGCCAGCAGATCGTAATTGAGGAACATCGAGCTGAATTTTTCGATGTCCTGAAGTTTGAGCATCGCCAGCAGACACATGGAAATCGCGATAAAGGTCTCGACCGTGGCGATCGGCGCGACTGTGCCGAGCATCATTAGCGACAGCGCTGCCGCCATCAACGCGGCCATCCCGAACAAGGCGATGACCGGCCGATAACTGGTTGCTCCAGGTTCGGGCAGGGGCTTTCCGACGAACGCGCGAAGATCGTCATAGCCGCCGACGCGCTGTCCCTCGATGAAGGTCTGCGGGGTGGTCGTGACCTTGTGCTCGACCTTGAACGCCTCGGTCCCTTGCTTCGTCCGGAGGGGATGATCTTGAACCGTATAGCCGTGCCGCCGAAGCAAGTGCCGCGACTTGAGGCCGTAGGGGCAGGTGTGGCCGGGCATCTCCATGCGGTAGAGATGGGCGACTTTCGGCGCCTTGATATTGCGGTGTTCCATGACTGGCCTTTCGATATTGCAACGAACCGCGGGCACCATTAGCTCCTGTACCGTGGTACGGAGTCAAGCATGGGCGATCTGACGATTGGCGCGCTCGCACGGGAAGCGGGCGTCGGGATCGAGACCGTGCGCTTTTACCAGCGCCGCGGACTGGTCACGCAGCCACCACGCGCGGGCGGCATTCGGCGGTACGATGACCGCGACGTGACCCGCATCCGCTTCATCAAGCGCGCGCAGGCGGCGGGCTTCACGCTGGCCGAGATCGGCGAGCTGATCTCGCTCGATTCAACCGACGATCGACCCAGAGCGCGCGAACTGGCGCGGACGCGCATCGCCGCACTCGACCACCGGATCGCGGAATTGAACGACGCCCGCGCGGCGCTGGCGCGGCTGGCGAAGGAATGCGGCGAGGGCAAAGACGGACCCTGCCCGATCATCGCCAGCTTCGGCTAGGCGATTGCACCTCCCATGATCGCGGCCCCTTTCAGGTCGCGGAAGGCCGGGCTAGGCGGCGGACGACTTGGCTCGCGGCGTGACCGTCACGACCGTCCCGTCGGGCGCGGTGGCGGTGAAGACGCCGTTGGCATCGGGCTTGCTGTCGATCCAGCAAACCGCGGTCGCATCACCATCGGGGTCGAAGCACGATCCGCCGTCCTTCCACGACCACATGCCCTTGGTCGCGACACCGTTCGCGTCGGTATCGGTGTAGGCGCCGTCGGCCTTGATTTCGACCACATGGGCGGTGCCGTCGGGATATTTGGCGTCATAGGTGCCGGCGATGTCGGCCGCCGTCATTGTCGGCGCCGCCTCGGCAGCATTCGATTCGGCGGGCGCGGCCGCATTCGCGTCCGCAGGCGGCGCTTCCGCAGGCTTCGAGCAAGCGGCGAGCGTGAGGCAAGCAGTGGCAGTCAGAACGATAAGGCGCATGATGGTTCTCCCCCGATGAGGAAACGGGCCTTACACGTCCGTAACGAAACGCGCGACTCCAGCTAGACCAGCTCGACCGCGACCGCGGTCGCTTCGCCGCCGCCGATGCACAGTGAGGCCACGCCCTTTTTCAGGCCCTTCTGCTTGAGCGCGTTGATCAGGGTGACGAGGATGCGGGTGCCGCTGGCGCCGATCGGGTGGCCGAGTGCGGTCGCGCCGCCGTGGACGTTGATCTTGTCGTGGGGGATGCCGAGATCGCGCATGGCGAACATGGCGACGCAGGCGAACGCTTCGTTGACCTCCCACAGATCGACGTCGCCGACGCTCCAGCCGGCCTTTTTGAGCAATTTCTCGATCGCGCCGACGGGGGCGATGGTGAACTCGGCCGGCTCGCGCGCATGGGCGGCGGTGGCGACGATCCGGGCGACCGGCCTCAGGCCCTTGGCTTTGGCGGTCGATTCCTTGGTCAGGACCATCGCCGCGGCGCCATCGGAAATCGACGAGCTGGTGGCAGCGGTGATCGTCCCTTCCTTGTGGAACGCGGGCTTCAGCTGCGGGATCTTGTCGGGGCGGCCGCGGCCCGGCGCTTCGTCGGTGTCGACGATGGTGTCGCCGCCGCGTCCCGGGATGGTGACCGCGACCACCTCGTCCTTGAACCCGCCCTTGTCGATCGCGTCCTTGGCCCGGCGCAGGCTCTCGATGGCATAATCGTCCATCTCTTCGCGGGTCAGCTGATATTCGTTGGCGGTGTCCTGCGCGAACGTGCCCATTGCGCGACCTTCCTCATAGGCATCCTCGAGCCCGTCGAGGAACATATGATCGTAAGCGGTGTCGTGGCCGATGCGCGCGCCGCTGCGGTGCTTCTTGAGGAGGTAAGGGGCGTTGGTCATGCTCTCCATGCCGCCCGCGACGATGACGTCGGCATTGCCGGCGGTCAGCGCCTCATCACCCATGATTACCGTCTGCATGCCCGACCCGCAGACCTTGTTGACCGTCGTCGCCTGGACCGATTTGGGCAGGCCGGCCTTGATCGCCGCCTGACGCGCCGGCGCCTGGCCGAGGCCCGCGGGCAGGACGCAGCCCATGTAGATGCGGTCGATATCCTCGCCCTTCACACCCGCGCGCTCGACCGCCGCCTTGACCGCGGTCGCGCCGAGGTCGGTCGCGCTGACCCCCGCGAGCGCGCCCTGCATCGCCCCCATCGGGGTGCGCGCGGTGGAAAGGAACACGATCGGGTCGGCGGCGGAGAACTGGGACATGGCGACAAGGCCTTTCTGGCGCGGTAACGGGACTCGAAGTCTCGTGGTTGCGCATATCGCTGCACCGCACAAAT
>JANNDN010000308.1:0-3070 GCA_031387795.1 Sphingomonas sp. | reverse complement strand
GGAACCAGCGACAGACAACCGCGAACCCGCCTGACCTTCCCGCGAATGTTCCCAATGTTCGCGGTGACGGGGGTGGTTGGCGCGTCTTGTGTGACCTTCGATTTGTAAAATCGGGGGGTCCTCCACTTCGTCACCCGCGATCCCAGAGCAGGTAGAAATTTGCCTGAGAGGAAGTTGGCGAAGTTCACGCAGATGCGCGCCGCGAGGGTGACAGGGGCGCGCGTGCCGAGGGTGACAGTGAGGGTGGCTCAGTCGCGCGTGTGGCCGGAAGGTCGAGGGGGCGAAGCTCAGCTGCGAATCGCGGTTGCGGGCTCATCCGCCAGCTTGGATCACAAAAGGGGTGCTGTAGGAAAGTTGTTTCGCACGCCTAGGCGCAAAGGTGCGGAATGGTGGGCGGCGTAGCGTGGCGGTCCTGCCTGCCCGGCCCATGACGGCATTGGTTTGTAACGGCCTCCAAACGTGTTACGTCCCCGCTCGCCGGATCGCAAAAGCAGGACTCGAAAAGACCTTGCGCTGCGCGGCTTTGAACGTTGAAAACGTAGCTCTCTCTGCTGCTTCGCGCGCCGACAGGCCTCTTGTCGAGTTCGAGTTGGACAGGGGAGGTTCCCATGCATTCTCGTCGATTGCTAATTGCCGGATTCATCGTCGTATCCACAGCGGGCGTTGTCGCCGCCCAGACTGCAACGCATCATCCCAACCCGCCGCCGCCATCTCCGTCACTTGCGGTGAGAGCTACGACCGACTGTCGCGCGGGCTGTCAAGGCAACCGGGCCGGTTGCCAGGAAAGTAGCCAGGCCGCGGTTTTCAATGCGTCACCTGGTTACTTCATGGTGCGAGGCACCGTCGTTAGGATCGGCGAACGGAAGGGCAGTCCCGGGTTAACGGGCCCGCCCACCTTTCTTGAGCCTGAGTATATTCCGACAGGATCGTCGAGACCGCAGACCATCATCGTGAAACCCGATGTTCGAACCTGCGTCGGCGACGACCCCCATACGCAGGGCATTACCTATTACGATTTCCAGGCGCTGCAGGAGAAACTTTAGGCAGCAGCGCAGTCACTGACCCTGACTCGCCGCCGCTCGGGAAACCGGGCGGCGGTTACGCGGACGTCAGGCGTGATTGCAGCCTCGAGCAATTCGGTGTCGAGCGGGCGATCCTGTATCTCGATGCCATTGAGGAAGCGTTTCGGCGGTTACTGGACCACCCGCGAATCGGGTCGCGGTGAGCCGACATCGGAGCGGCGGTGCTGAGCTTTCCGGTTGGGGAACATCGCATATTTTATGAGGCGCGGCCGGGCCAGATTCAGGTGATTCGCGTGTTGCACAAAGTGATGGACGTGGAGCGGCATCTTTAGGGGGCCGTAATCCGGTCGAGTTTAGTGCATTCAGTGAACTGTCACCGTAATTCCTATTCTGGCTCGGTAGCCGTGATCGTCTGCTCCACTTCGACGCTCCTGGCCGCAACCTGATCGGTCACTTTCGCCTTGAGCGTGTAGACGCCAAGTTTGTCGTGGGGATCGAGGATGAAGCCCAGTCCGCTCTCGCCAAGTTGAAGATTGTATTGCGGTGCGGGCGGGCCCCGCCAAATCGGCCCGTGCATGGATTCGCCATACGGCGAGCCGTCGGGCCCAACCACCGACAGATCGACGCTTACGTTGCATTGGCCATCCGCACCCGCTCGGCAACCAGAGAATATCAACATGGCCTCGACCGGCTTCCCGCGGGTGACTTGTTCGGTGGTATTGAGCTGGGGCGGTGTTGAACCTTCCCACGCCTTGATGAACCCTGCGGAGTCGTCAGTCACCAGCATCAGGACTCCGAACCCATCCTTGCTAGCCTGTGACGGGCTGGCAGGCGCCGGTCGATCATTCTGTTTCCATACCAAGGCTTGGCCTTGCTCACCCGAAGCAGGCGCGGCTGCAGCGATCATGGGTGCAAGAAACGCAAACCAGCGCATAATCAGTCGTCCTCGATGCAAAAACGGTGTCAGCCGGAGATGTAGCGCAGCTCCCCGTCGAGTGGAATTCCTCGATGTGACGCGGCCCTATTCTTTTGCCGGCACGAAAGTCCCCCTCGTCGTGGAAGCGTTTGCTCATGGTGGCCATGCCGGCCTCACCCCTCACCCTCCGCCAACATATGCGCCACCAGCGCGTTGGCGTGGCCGTGGCCCATGCCGTGCTCGGCCTTGAGCCAGGCGACGTGTTCCATGTGTTTGGCGGGTGGGCGGGCTCGGATTTGGGCTTTCCATTCGGCGATTGGGCGGCCGTATTTCGCCTCGATCGAGGGGAAGTAGGAGGCGGGGCCTTTGACTTTAGCGTCTGGCATCGGGGGTGTCCTTGGCGGTCATGTACGGGTCGCCGCCGTCGCTGTAGCGTTCGGGCGATTGAGCAAAGCTGGCCTCGACATCCGAAGCGGACGGCTCGGTTGGGGCCATGCCGGGTTGACCTTTGGTCGCCTTCGGCCCGGCTTTTGCTGAAGCTTCGGCAGAAGCGACCCCTCCACCATCCTGCGGATGGTTCCCCTCCCCAGCAAATGCCGGGGAGGAATTGTTCGGTTCCGCCATCCCGCTCTTCCGGCTCAACACCCCGCCGGCACGCATTTTCTCGGCACGAAGCCGGCCGCGCCGCCTTCGAGCATCGTCGCCACCGCGGCGAGGACGCCGGTCTCGGCGCGCCACGCGAGGTAGCGATCATAATGGTCGAAGCTGACCCATTGTTCGGTCAGGACGATGGTCGAGCGATCCGCGTCGAGCCACGAGTCGAGGCCGAGGCAGCCGTCGTAGGCGCGGGTCTCGGGCAAGGCCTGCTTGAGCGCGGCGATCAAATCGTCGAGCTTGCCCGGCGCGGCGTGGAATTCGGCGACGACGAAGTGCGACATAGTGGCGGTCCTTCGGTTGTACGCGCGGCTGAACTAGTCCGTCATGCTCGCGCCCGGCCGCGCCGATGTAAAGCTCGTTGCCGCCGGTGCGGTAGCTTTCGGACATTTCGGCAATTCCGGATTCGACTTCTTCGGGTGTCGGGCTGGTCCAACCGGACTGCCCCGCCCCTCGCTCGCCTGCGGCGAGTCGTCCC
>JANNDN010000305.1:0-2081 GCA_031387795.1 Sphingomonas sp. | reverse complement strand
CCTTGGCAAGCCCGCGGCGCGCGCGGCGGGCCGCGGGCTCAGATCGCGCGCGAACTGTGGCGGGCGGGCGACACGAAGACCTCCTCGATGGTCAGACCGAACAGCTCGGCGATGCGGAAGGCGAGCGGCAGCGAAGGGTCGTAGCGGCCGGTCTCGATGGCATTGACGCTCTGGCGCGAGACCTCGAGCCGGTCGGCGACATCCTGCTGGCTCCACGCGCGTGTCGCGCGAAGCAGTCGGAGGCGGTTGTTCATGCATCCCGTCCGCGCGCCGCGAGCGCGTTGACCACCGCACCGACGCCGAGCCCGAAGAACCACAATATGGCGATGTAGAAAGCGTCGACGTGCGGGACGAGGCGGAAATTCTCGAGAAAGCCCCACATGGTCACGACCGACAAGGTCAGCGCGGTCGCGACGAGGATCTGGCCGACGAGCAGCTTGCGGAGGTATTCGTCGGTCTGTTCGATGAGCAGTCGGGCGACCGCCCAGAACATGCCCAGCACGGCGATCCCCGGAAGCGCGGCGAGCAGGATTGCAAGCGCTCCGGTGACGTCTCCTGGTCCCACGAAGCGGACCGCAAGCGCAAGGGTCGCAAGGTAGCAAGCGGTCGCAACGGCGATTCGCCGGACGTAGCGGCGGGCGACGGTATTGGTGCGGGCCATGTCAACTTTCCTTTTCTATTTGACAAGTAACCTTTACAAATCGTTTGTCCGCATGTCAACTTCCCTTTACCGGCCTACAGGGGGTGCAAAAACCCGGCGCTGGCGGCTAGAGGTCGTTCGCGATGACGAAGATGTTCAAAATCCAGCTTCCCGACGGCTCGGTCCGGGAAATGCCCGAGGGCTCGACGCCCGCCGATGTCGCGGCGGCGATCGGACCCGGGCTGGCCAAGGCGGCGCTCGCAGCCGAGGTCGATGGCGAGTTGCGCGACCTCAACCGGCCGTTCGAGGGCGATTCGCGCCTCGCGCTGGTCACCAGCCGCGACGAGAAGCGCGCGCTCGAACTCGCCCGCCACGATTTCGCGCACGTCCTCGCCGAGGCGGTGCAGCAGCTGTTCCCGGGGACGCAAATCACCTTCGGCCCCGCGACCGACGACGGCTTCTATTATGATTTCGCACCGACCGAAGAGCGCGGTCCGTTCACCGACGAGGATCTGCCCGCGATCGAGGAGGAGATGCGGCGCATCATCGCCGCCGACAAGCCGCTGGTCCGCGAAGTGTGGGACCGCGCTCGGGTGCGGCAATTCTTCCTCGACCATGGCGAAAGCTTCAAGGCCGAGTGGGTGATGGAGCTGCCCGAAAACGAGCCGATCACCATGTACAAGACCGGGCATGGCGAGGCCGACTGGCTTGACCTCTGCCGCGGCCCTCATCTGCCCTCGACCGGCAAGCTCGATCCGCGCGCGTTCAAGCTGACACGGGTCAGCGGCGCGTATTGGCGCGGCGACCAGCGCAACCCGATGCTCAGCCGAATCCACGGCACCGCCTGGCTCGACAAGAAGCAGCTCGACGCGCACCTCGTCCGGCTCGAGGAAGCTTACCGGCGCGACCATCGCAAGATCGGCCAGGAAATGGACCTGTTCCACCTCCAGGCCGAGGCGCACGGGTCGGTGTTCTGGCACCCCAAGGGCTTCATCATCTGGCGCCAGCTCGAGGCCTATATGCGCCGCCGCCTCGACGCCGCCGGCTATCATGAAATCAAAACTCCGCAACTGATGGATGCGCGCCAGTGGGAGAAGAGCGGCCACTGGGGCAAATATCGTGAGAATATGTTCGTGGTGCCGGACGAAATTCCGTCGACCGACGAGGATGCTCCGGTGCTTGCCGGCGATGGCGATTTGATGGCGCTGAAGCCGATGAACTGCCCGGCGCACGTGCTCGTCTTCAAGCAGGGCATCACCAGCTACCGCGACTTGCCGCTGAGGCTCGCCGAATTCGGCTGCTGCCACCGCAACGAGCCGCACGGTGCGCTCCACGGCATTTTGCGCGTGCGCCAGTTCACCCAGGACGACGCCCATATCTTCGTGCGCGAGGATCAGTTGATCGACGAGGTGCGCGACTTCTGCGACCTGCTCGACAGCGT
>JANNDN010000286.1:0-1837 GCA_031387795.1 Sphingomonas sp. | reverse complement strand
GTATCGCGCATGACATCTTACGGACAGGTGGCCGAGTGGTTAAAGGCAGCAGACTGTAAATCTGCCCGCGCAAGCGTACGCTGGTTCGAATCCAGCCCTGTCCACCAACCCCCGCCTCAGCGAGCCCCCGCAAAGGCTTGCCAACATGTCACGGTCGTCCCTGAAAATGGCGCGGCGATGGCGCGTTGGCGACGGATATGTGTAAGTGGTGCGGCAAGGCAATCTTGCCGCCGCCGCGATCAAGTCCTTTTAAACCAAGGGCGATTGTAGCGGAAATTAACAAGATGGATTAAACGTGGCGCCGGAGTCGGTGCCGGGGAGTGGCGCAATGATAGCCGAAGCTCAGCAGAGTCGGAGGGAGTCCCGCCGCGTGCCCAACGACAAGTGGACTTCGCTGCCGGGCGATGACTCGCCTGAGATGGAACAGCGGATCGCGCGGCTGAGCGCGGGCCAGCTCGATTGCCTGTTGCTGGTCGATCAGCATCTGTCGTCCAAGGAAATCGCCAACCAGCTCGGCATCTCGCCGCACACCGTCGACCAGCGGGTTCGCCAGGCACTCCAGATCCTCGGCGTCGAGCGGCGCACCCAGGCGGCGCGGATCGTCGCCGGCCACCGCGACCCATATCAGCGTTTGATACATCAACCGCCGTACATTGAGACGGCCCCCGGTGCGGCCCAATCCGGTGCCGCGATCAGCATTCAGATTCGGCACGCTGACCGCGCAGGAAGGGCTCTCGATGCCGGTTTCATTACCGAGCAGAGGCCGTCAGCGGGGCCCTTCCTGCAACCGCCGTTCGCAACGAGGAGCCACCCCCGCAATGAGATGAGTGTCGGTCAGAGGCTGTTCTGGATCGCGGCGATCGCGATCGGAGCGGCGTTCTCGGCGGGCATGTATCTCGCCGGGCTCGAAAGCCTCTCACGGTTGCTTAACAACTAGACCGGCAATCATCGCACACTGCGGGACCAACAGCTGCGGCGGGACCACTGCCGGAGAGGGAGCAGTCATGCGCAAACAAATGATCGAAAATGCCGCTTTTGATGTCGCCGCTCAGGTTCGGACGGTCGAAGAAAGCATCGAATCCGCTTTGATTGAACTGGCCGATCTGCAATCGCTGATGGTCCGTGCGCGATCGGCCACCAATGCCGGATTCGCCAACAGCCACGCCGCCTTCGAGCAGCTCGCGGTGACCACCAGCGGGCTGGTGTCGGCACGCGGCGGGATCGCCCACTGCCACGAGGCGCTGGTCGAGACCCGCAAGACCATCCCGGGGCTCCGGACCGTCGGCTGGGGTGATCAATATGATTGCCCGCCCAAGGCCACGGCCGACCTGCGCGTCGTCGCCTGAAGCAAGGACTTGACCGGACGCCTGCTACGGGTGTCCGGTCACCTGCTCCATGATCCGCCTCATCCTCTTTAATGTGCTGCTGTTCGGGTCCTGCGGCTATGCGCTGTGGAGGGGCACCCGCGACGCACGCATCATCGCCGCAACCTGCCTTGTCGCGGCCTTCGCCTCCTATCCGTTCCTGACTGGTTACGCGGGCGTCGAAATCTCCGTCCTGGCCATCGACCTGATCGTCCTGGCATTGTTCGTGTGGGTCGCGCTCAAGTCCGACCGTTTCTGGCCATTGTGGATCGCCGGACTCCACGTCACCACGGTCATCGGCCACGCCCTCAAGCTGATGAGCGGAGACCTGGTCCCGCTCGCTTATGCGGTCGCCTTGCGGATGTGGGCCTATCCCGAACTGATCATCCTCGTGATCGCGGTGTGGCGCAGCGAGCAGCGCCGCCGTTTTCCCGACGCCCGCCTGAGCCACTCGATCAGCTAGCAGTTGCGGC
>JANNDN010000279.1:0-2666 GCA_031387795.1 Sphingomonas sp. | reverse complement strand
GCCTCCTGGGCCCCGGCCTGCGCCGGGGAACAGGAACGAAGAACGCGTCAAAATGTCGCGCCTTCGCCAGACCATCGCCAAGCGGCTGAAGGAGGCACAGAACGAGGCGGCGCTGCTCACCACCTTCAACGATGTCGACATGTCGGCGGTGATCGAGGCGCGCACCCGCTACAAGGATCTGTTCGAGAAGAAGCACGGCATCCGGCTGGGCTTCATGGGCTTTTTCGCCAAAGCGGTGGCGCTCGCGGCGAGGGACATTCCCTCGGTCAACGCGAGCATCGAAGGCGACGAGATCGTCTATCACAATTACCTCGACCTTTCGGTCGCGGTGTCGGCGCCCAAGGGCCTGGTCGTGCCGGTCGTGCGCAATGCCGACGCGATGAGCTTCGCCGAGATCGAGAAAGCGATCGCCGACTTCGGCAAGCGCGCCAAGGAGGGGACGCTGGGCATGGAGGACATGGCCGGCGGCACCTTCACCATCTCCAACGGCGGGGTGTTCGGAAGCCTGCTCTCGACCCCGATCGTCAATCCGCCGCAATCGGCGGTGCTTGGAATGCACCGCATCGAGGAGCGGCCGATCGCGAAGGACGGTCAGGTGGTGATCCGCCCGATGATGTATCTGGCGCTGACTTATGACCACCGGCTGGTCGACGGGCGCGAGGCGGTGACATTCCTCGTCCGGGTCAAGGAAGCGATTGAGGATCCGACGCGACTGCTGATCGATCTTTAGCGGTAAGAAGGGGGCGAAATGCGGAAAATGATATTGCTACTCGGCGCGGCCGGGCTGCTTGGCGGATGCGGCGAGGCCAAGCAGGGCTTCGACGACAGCTTCAACGCCAAGTTTCACGAAAGCTTCGTGTCGTCCTGCGTCAAATCGGCGACGCAGGCCGGGGCGGAAGCGGCGGTCGCCGACAAGGTTTGCGCGTGCGCGTCGGGCAAGATCAAGGAACGTTTTTCCGTCAAGGAAAAGATGAGCCTCAAGAACGAGCAGATCCTGCCTTTGGTCCAGGAATGCCGGGGCTCGGCCGGCTAGGAGCGAGCGGCGGGGTGGCCAGAGCGCAGGCTACTCCCTAAATGGCCATCAGGTCGGGTTTGCCGGCCAGTGCAATTGGGAAGCTTGATGGCTGACTACGATTATGACGTGCTGGTGATCGGGGCCGGACCCGGCGGTTATGTCGCCGCGATCCGCGCCGCGCAGCTGGGCCTCAAAACTGCCTGCGCCGAGAGCCGCGAGACGCTTGGCGGGACCTGCCTCAACGTCGGCTGCATCCCATCCAAGGCGCTGCTTCACGCATCCGAATATTATGACGCCGCGGCCAATGGCACGATGGCCAAGATGGGCATCAAGGTCACCCCCGAGCTCGACCTGCCGACGATGCACGGCCAGCGGCTCGACGCAGTCAATGGCCTGACCCAGGGCATCGAATTCCTGTTCAAGAAGAACAAGGTCGAATGGCTCAAAGGCCGCGCCAGCTTCGAGAGCGCGGACACGGTCAAGGTCGGCGACAAGACGGTGCGCGCCAAGAATATCGTCATCGCCACCGGCTCCTCGGTGACCCCGCTCCCGGGGGTCGAGGTCGACAATGCCAAGTTCCGGATCGTCGATTCGACCGGTGCGCTTGAGTTGCCCGAAGTGCCGAAAAAAATGGTCGTGATCGGCGGCGGCGTGATCGGGCTCGAGCTCGGCAGCGTGTGGCGGCGGCTTGGCGCGGAGGTCACGGTGGTCGAATTCCTCGATCAAATCCTGCCCGGCTTCGACGACGATATCCGCAAGGAATCGAACAAGATCTTCAAGAAACAGGGCATGATTCTGATGCTCGGGACCAAAGTCACCGGCGCCAAGGCGTCGGACAAAGGCGTCAGCCTGACGATCGAACCCGCGAAGGGTGGCGATGCGCAGACGCTAGAGGCCGACGTCGTGCTGGTCTCGATCGGCCGCCGCCCCAATACCGAGGGGCTCGCGCTCGACAAGGCGGGCCTCGCGGTCAACCAGCGCGGCCAGATCGAAACCGACCATGAATTCCGCACCAAGGTCGCCGGCGTGTGGGCGATCGGCGATGTCGTCCCCGGACCGATGCTCGCGCACAAGGCCGAGGATGAGGGAATCGCGGTCGCGGAGAATATCGCGGGCCTCACCGGAATCGTGAACCACGACGTCATTCCCTCGGTGGTCTACACCTGGCCCGAGATTGCGGGCGTCGGCCTGACCGAGGCGCAGGCCAAGGAGCAAGGCGAGGTCAAAATCGGCAAGTTCCCGATGCTCGCCAATAGCCGCGCCAAGACCAACCACGAGTCCGACGGCTTCGTGAAGATCATCGCCGACGCCAAGACCGACCGAGTGCTCGGCGTGTGGGCGATCGCGGTTCCCGCGGGGACGATGATCGCCGAGGCCGCGCTGGCGCTGGAGTTCGGCGCGACCAGCGAAGACATCGCTTACACCTGCCACGCTCACCCGACGCATTCCGAAGCAATCAAGGAAGCGGCGATGGCGGTGACCGGCAAGCCGATTCACGTTTAGGGCGGGGCGGCATGGGGGCGGTCCGGTCGCGGCTTCGCCGCTGGCCCAACAGGCGCGGCTGGATCGGCGGCCTGCCGTTTGGGTTGTGGACCGTCAGCGGCCAGCTGATGGTGTGGTAACCCATAGAGGGGGTTCGCGGCAGCCAATT
>JANNDN010000273.1:0-1722 GCA_031387795.1 Sphingomonas sp. | reverse complement strand
CCTCAGGGCATGGCGCGGCCTGTCTCGCGGGGCGGCAGGTGCAGCGGCGGTGGCGTTCCTCTGTGGCCTGGGTCCGTCGATTGCCTTCAACCTCCCTAACGGCGCCACGCTCCGCTTCATCGTCGACAATGCCATTCAAAGCAGCCTGTACGGCCACGATAATCTGGCCCTGCTCTCGAATCTGCGCGCGCAGAGTGTCGGGTTCCTGCGACTGATGGGTGGCAGCACCATCGTCTTTGCCGCGCTCAGTCAGTCGACCACCGTCGCTCCGCGCGAGGCCGAGGGCTTCGCCGACGCTTTCGACGTCGGAGCGATTTGAGCCGTGGCCGTCGGGCGGCTCTATGACGGGGTCGACGGCAACCCGCATCGGGTCGAGGTCGAGGCCGCGGACGGAGCGCTTCGGCTGAGCCAGGCGGGCGGCTGGAGCGATTCGGTCGACGCCTTATTGCTCAAGCGCATCGACGCGCCGTCGGGCGAGTTGCGGATCGGCCGAACCGACCGTCCCGGCTGGCGGCTGATCTTGCCCGCGGAAGCCGAAACGGAAATCGGCGACCTGCTCGCCCGGCCCGACCGTTACGGGCGATGGATCGACCGCGTCGGCCTGGTTCCGGCGGCGATCGCCGGGGCGCTGGTGACCGCCGCGGTCGTCGCCGCTGGCTATGCCGCGCCGCGGGCGATCGCGCCGCACGTTCCGGCGAGCTGGGAGCGCAATGTCGGCGCCGGACTGTTCGGCGATTTCGGGTCGAATCGTTGCCGCGACGCCGATGGTCAAAAAGCACTCGAAGCGCTGGTCGAGCGGATCGCGCCCGGATCGACCACAGGGCCCGGCGCGATCCGGATCGCCGCGCTCGACGTCCCGATCTATAATGCGGCGGCGCTGCCGGGCGGCTACGTCGTGGTGTTCAAGCCGATGATCACCGAGAACGAGACCGAGGCACTGGCCGGCGTTCTGGCGCACGAAATCGCCCACGTCCGCCGCCGCCACGTCACCGAAGCGTTGATCCGCGAGCTTGGCATCGGCGCGCTCATCCGCCTGTTCGCTGGCGATCTTGGCGCCAATGCGGAACAGATCGTGGCGCTCAACTACACCCGCTCGAACGAGAATGAGGCCGATGCCGACGCGATCGCGATGCTTCGGCGGGCCAACATCTCGCCGGTCCCGACCGCCAAGCTGTTCAAGAAGCTTGCCGGGGAAGAGGGCGAGCGCGAGGGATCGAGCATCAACGGCGAATTCCTGCGTAGCCATCCTTTGACGCTGAGGCGGGCCAAGCGCTTCGCCGCGAGCAGGGTTGCCGGCCATGCCTACGCGCCCGCGCTCGGCCGCGATCACGACTCCGCATTGTTCGACATTTGTGCGAAGCGCGAGCGGCCTGAGGGCCAATGATCTGGGAATGACGCAATGGACGAGGCGCAACGCCTGACCACCCGCAGCGGGCGCGAGATCGCGTTTCGCCACCGCGCCGGCACCGGTCCGACCCTGTTGTTCCTGCCCGGCTACGCTTCCGACATGGAGGGCGCCAAGGCGGTGGCGGTCGATGCCTTCGCCGAGGCGCGCGGCCTCGCCTGCCTGCGCCTCGATTATTCGGGGACCGGATCGAGCCCGGGGGAATTCGCCGAGTGCACGCTTGACCAATGGCTAGCGGACGCGCTCGACGTCGCCGACGCATTGGCGCCCGGACCATTGCTTCCGATCGGCTCGTCGATGGGGGCGTGGATCGCGCT
>JANNDN010000256.1:0-1518 GCA_031387795.1 Sphingomonas sp. | reverse complement strand
CGTTCCTGTCACTGGCGAGCCGCACGCAGAAAGTCCAGGTGCTGATGGGGGAGCCAGGCTTAGGCAATTCTGCGTTTGCGGATTTAACGGCGCTGCGCATCGCCAATGGCGACGTGCCCGACAGTCTCAAGGACCGCCGCCTGATGTCGCTCGACATGGGCAGCCTGATCGCCGGTGCGAAATATCGCGGCGAGTTCGAGGAGCGGCTCAAATCCGTGCTCGACGAGGTCAAGGGCGCGGAAGGTGAGATCATCCTGTTCATCGACGAGATGCACACGCTGATCGGCGCGGGCGCTTCCGAAGGTTCGATGGACGCCTCCAACCTCTTGAAGCCGGCATTGGCGCGCGGCGAGCTGCACTGCATCGGCGCGACCACGCTCGATGAATACCAGAAGCATGTCGAGAAGGATGCGGCGCTGCAGCGGCGTTTCCAGCCGGTGTTCGTCGGCGAGCCGACGGTGGAGGACACCATCTCGATCCTGCGCGGCCTCAAGGACCGTTATGAGCTGCACCACGGCGTGCGGATCACTGACGGAGCGATTGTGGCCGCCGCAACGCTGAGCAACCGCTACATCGCCGACCGCTTCCTGCCCGACAAGGCGATCGACCTGATGGACGAGGCCGCCGCCGGTCTCAAGATGGAGATCGACTCCGTCCCCACCGAGGTGGACGAGATGCAGCGCCGCGTGAGCCAGCTCGAGATCGAGCGGCAGGCGTTGAAGCGCGAGACCGACCTCGTCTCGAAGGACCGCCTCTTCAAGCTCGACCGCGAGCTGGCCGATCTCAACGAGCAGCTGCAGGCGATCAAGGCGAGATGGCAAGCCGAAAAAGACGTGATCACGGGCATCGCCAAGCTCAAGGAGTCGATCGAGGCCACGAAGGCCGACGCCGAGCGGGCGCAGCGCGAGGCGGCCTATGAGCGGGCGTCGATGCTGCAGTACGACACGCTGCCCAAGCTCGCCAAGGAACTGGAGGACGAGAGCGCCCGGCTCGCGGAGCTGCAGAAAAGCGGCGCCCTGCTGAAGGAAGAGGTTTCCGAGGAGGACATCGCGGAGATCGTCGCGAAGTGGACCGGCGTTCCCGTCGCCAAGATGCTCGAAGGCGAAATCCAGCGGCTCGTGCACCTCGAAGGCGAACTGCACGAACGCGTGGTCGGACAACACGAGGCGGTCAAGGCGGTCGCCACCGCGGTGCGCCGGGCGCGCGCGGGCCTCAAGGACCCGAACCGTCCGGTGGGCTCGTTTCTCTTTCTCGGGCCCACGGGGGTCGGGAAGACCGAGTTGGCGCGGGCGCTGGCGTCCGTTCTGTTCGACGACGAACGCGCCATGATCCGCATCGACATGTCGGAATACATGGAGAAGCATTCGGTCGCGCGGATGATCGGAGCTCCCCCGGGATACGTCGGCCACGACGAAGGCGGCCAGCTCACCGAAGCCGTGAGACGGCGGCCGTTCTCGGTGATCCTCCTGGACGAGATCGAAAAGGCCCACGCGGACGTTTTCAACGTGCTGCTCCAGG
>JANNDN010000020.1:0-3465 GCA_031387795.1 Sphingomonas sp. | reverse complement strand
TGTCGTGTTGCAGGGAAACAATAACAGGGAAATGCTTGCAATTCGGTGACTAACCGAGGGCGCGCGACATTTCAGTGACTCACTGTTGCGCGAATGACACCCGAGTGTGCAAGGCGGGCGTCGATCTCAGCGACGAGACGGTCAAGCCCGGTCTGGTCGCTCGCTTCGGCGCGGGCGACGAGGACATCCTGGGTGTTCGAGGCGCGGAGCAGCCACCAGCCGTCGGCGGTGCGCACGCGGACGCCGTCGGTGGTGTCGACCTCGGCGCGCTCGTCGAGGAGGCGGTCGCGGACCTCCTCGACAATGGTGAACTTGCGCGCCGCCTCGACCTCGAAGCGAAGCTCGGGCGTTGCCAGCGACCGCGGCATCGCGTCCATCAACTCGGCCAGGCTTTTGCCCGACGCGCTCACCGCCTCGATCACCCGGACCGCGGCGTAGAGCGCGTCGTCGAAGCCGTACCAGCGGTGCTTGAAGAAGATGTGCCCGCTCATCTCCCCCGCCAGCGGGGCGCCGGCCTCCTTCATCTTCGATTTTATGAGGCTGTGGCCGGTCTTCCACATCAAGGGCTTGCCGCCCAATGCCGCGATGCCGTCGAACAGGATCTGGCTGGCCTTAACGTCGGCGATGATTGTCGCGCCGGGTTCGGCCTGCAGCACCGGGCCGGCGAGGATCAGCAGCAACTGGTCGCCCCAGATCACCCGGCCCTGGCCATCGACCGCGCCGATGCGGTCGCCGTCGCCGTCGAAGGCGATCCCGAAGTCGAGGCTTTTGTCCGCGACCAACGCCTTCAGATCGGCGAGATTGGCCTCGACCGTTGGGTCGGGATGGTGGTTGGGGAAGCTGCCGTCGACATCGGTAAAGATTGCGTGATGCTCGCCGGGCAGACGCTTGATCAATTGCTCTAGGATCGGCCCGGCGGCGCCATTCCCCGCGTCCCAGCCGATGCGATAGGCCTGGCCCGAGAAGTCTTCGACCAGGCGATCGGCATAAGCGCTCGCGACGTCGGCCTCCTCGACCGACCCCGCGCCCTCGCTCCAGCGGCCCTCGGCCGCGCGCCGCCCGAGGTCCTGGATCGCGGCGCCGAACACCGAATTTCCGCCGAGCAGCATTTTGAAGCCGTTATAATCGGCGGGATTGTGGCTTCCGGTGACCTGGATCCCGCCATCGACGGCGAGGTGATAGGTCGCGAAATAGAGCATCGGCGAGGGGCCCATGCCGATGCGGACGACGTGGATCCCACCCTCGGCCAGCCCGCGGACGAGCTCCGCCTCGAGCGCCAGCGAATGGGTCCGGCCGTCGCGTCCGACCGCGATCCGTTTCGCGCCAGCATCGAGCGCGAGCGCGGCGAAGGTCCGCCCGAGCGCATAAGCGTCAGTCTCGCCGAGCGTTTCGCCGACGATACCGCGAATGTCATATTCGCGCAGGATGGTGGGGTTGAAAATGTGGGACATGGGGTCCTTCGAGACGGGCCTTCGACTGCGCTCAGTCCCTCCTCAGGATGAGCGGGTCAACCCCAGTCCGCTCATGCTGAGGAGCTGCTGAGTAGCTCCTGCAAGGAGCGTATCGAAGCGGCGTCTCGAAGCAGCCTTCGCAGGGTCACTAAGCGACCTTGGCCTGAACCTCGCCCGGGGCCGGTATCGCGAGCCCCGCGATCATCTCGCGCAGCTCCTGCCGAGCGGCGATATGGGCGATCCCGACCTCACCGAGATCGGCCAGATCGAGCAGGGTCAGGCCCTTGGGGAAGAGCTCGCGGTAGATGACCCGCTCGCCGAGCCCCGGAATGACGCGGAAGCCGACCCGCTTCGACAATTCGTCGAGCGCCGCGCCGACCCTCCGCAGATTGTGCGAATCGATATGCTGGAGGCGGTTGCGGAGCACGACCCAGTCGACGCTCTTGCCGCTGTCCCGCGCGCGCTCGGTGCGGCTGTTCCAGATCAGCTCGGAATAAAAGCTCGGTTTCGTTACCTTGTAGGTGTCGGGATTGACCTGCCCGATCAGGTCGAGATCGACGAAACTGTCGTTCATCGGGGTGACCAGAGTGTCGGCCTTGTGGATCGCGGCGCGGGCGACCGCATCGTCGCGGCCCGGCGTATCGATCACGATCATGTCGCAATCACTCGCCAGACGCTCGATCGCGGCGTCGAAATTGGCCTCGTTCAATTCCTCGACCACCTCATAGCGGACCGCCATCAGCATTTTGTCGAGCCGCCGCGAGGTGGCATCGCGATTCTCGAAATAGCGGGTCATGGTGCGCTGGCGGCTGTCGAGATCGATCGCGCCGACGCGGTGGCCCGAGGCGGCGAGCGCGATCGCGGTATGGACCGCGGTGGTCGACTTGCCGGTGCCGCCCTTTTCGTTGGCGAAAGTGATGAAATGCGGTTGGCGCATGGCCCGTGGCAAGCCCTTGATCTTTTGTGTCGGCGCCCGGAGAAGGCCGCCGTGACACGACTATAGAGGGGCCGGAGTCCGGTGCAAATCGTCCGCCGCCGTGAAGAATTGGCCCGGGCCTGCGCCGAGGCTCGCAAAGCCGGTCGCCTTGGCTTGGTCCCGACCATGGGCGCGCTCCACGCCGGGCATCTGCGGCTGGTCGAGGAGGCGCGGACCGCTTGCGACCGGGTGGCGGTGTCGATCTTCGTCAACCCGCTCCAGTTCGCCGCCGGTGAGGACCTCGGGCGCTATCCGCGGCGCGAGGAGGAGGATGCGGCGCTGCTGGACAAGGCCGGATGCGATATCCTGTGGCTGCCAAGCGCGGAGGACATCTATCCCGACGGCTTCGCGACGAATGTCCACGTCGCCGGTCTGTCGGAGCGCTGGGAAGGCGCGGCGCGCCCCGGCCATTTCGACGGGGTCGCGACGGTGGTGGCGAAATTGTTCAACGCGGTCGGCCCCGACGCGGCGTGGTTCGGCGACAAGGATTTTCAGCAGCTCGCGGTGATCCGGCGGATGACCCGCGACCTCGATTTTCCGATCGAGATCGTCGGGGTGCCGACGGTGCGCGATGGTGACGGCCTCGCGCTGTCGTCGCGCAATGCCTATCTGACGCGCGAGCAACGCAGTCTGGCATTGGCGCTGCCGATCGCGCTCGAACAGGCCCGCGACTCCATTCAATCGGGCGCGGACGTCGGGCCGAGCCTCGCCGCGGCGAAGCAGCACTTGCTCGCGGCCGGATTTCTGAAGATCGATTATTTCGCTTTGGTCGATGCCGCGACGCTCGAGCCGCTCGATCGGCCGGCGGGCGCGATGCGCCTGATCGCCGCGGCCACGATGGGAACAACCCGGCTGATCGACAATCTGGAGTTGTCGTCTGACCCGATTGACCCGCGTTAACCATTTGTTTGCCAGATTGGGCCGAACCTTGCCGCACACAGTGTTGGGGGAGGGTTTCATGAGTGCAATCAGCGAAAAAGGGGCGGAGTTCCTGCTCCGCAGTCGACTTGCCGACGCGGAAAACGGCGACGTCGACGC
>JANNDN010000214.1:0-2764 GCA_031387795.1 Sphingomonas sp. | reverse complement strand
AAAATATTTGCTTCGTTATGCTCAGATGAGAACCTTCCTCTTTCTCCTGGCTTTCGCAGCGGTCCTCGGTGCCGCTTACGTCGTCTGGTTTCCATCGAGTCTTGCGCCAGCTCCGATCACTTTCGGAGCTGTGCCTCTGGTGGTCGCTGCATTGTCCGTCTTCGTCAGCCGCAAGGTCTGGCCCCTTGCACTGATTTGCCTGTGGGGCGCGGCGATCCTGACCCTCGCGCAAGGTTGGCCGGGCGGCGTGGATCAGCATGCCAATCTGGCGATGGCGCGCGGCCTGATCGCCGACAGCACTTATTCCGTTTCGATGTTTGGAACGACATTGCGAGCACTATATCCGCCCGCTTACCCATTTCTCGTTGCGGGCTGGTCTACCGTTTTGGGCGATGGTCGAAATTCCATCATTTTATTGAACTTCGTTTTGAATATCGGGGCGGCATGGACGTTGTGGCTGCTGGCTTCTGAACGTTGGGGAAAGCACGCCGGCCTGGCTGCGGCGCTGCTCTACATGCTTTGGCCGGATCGCATCATTTTCAGTATTACGGCCAGCAAGGAAGGGCTGGCACTTCTTTTTGTTTGCCAAATTATGTTGGCACTTAGTCGACTCGAACATGGGTTTTCGCGGACAGAAGCCGCTCGCCTTGGTGCCGCTACGGCCCTGCTTGGCCTTGCTCAACCGGCCTGGATCCTGTTTCCACCAATCGCCGTGCTGCTTATCCTTGGGCCACGCTGGAAAGTCGCCGCCTGGGCAGCCATTCCGTTCCTGATCATTCTGTTGCCATGGTGGGTCCGAAACTTCCTGATATTCGGTCAGTTCGTGCCACTGACGACCGGGACCGCCATGAGCTTTCATGTTGCGGTTACGGGCGGCTGGGAAGGTTTGGCGAGCTACCTCCGGCAAAGTGACGAGATCAGGTCGGCGCCAGGCATGATCCGTGATTCCATTCAAATCATTCAGGCCGATCCGCTACACTTTGTCGTGTATCGGGTTGCGATGATTGTTCGTGCACTGGTGTTCGATTTTCCCGGTACAATTGCACTTGGAAATGGCGCGAACCACGACCGTGTCGCGCAGTGGCTTCCGGCGTGCCAAGCATTCTATGCGTCAATTCTCGTCTTTGCCGGCCTTCAAGCGAAGAAGCTGGTCAATCGCTTCGTTGCTGCAATTCTCGTCATGATAGTGATTTTTGGGCCGTGGGTGGAATTCGACCTGCGGCATGCCGTAATCCTTGTTCCGCCACTCATTGTCGGTGCATCGATCCGAATGGCCCGACTCCTCGCAAATGGTGCGGATTCCGCCGCAGACCGTTCGCCGCGGCCGCTACCTCATCCTGGGGTTCGTTCAAACCGAGAGCGTCAGAAGCCCGTCATTCGATAGGGAATCCACGCATAAGCGTTCGCGGCGTAATTGAGCCAGACGTAGAGCACTGCCACCGAACCGATCAGGATGAGAATTTTCGCCTGGATCTCGCTGTTCAGGATGAACGGCAACCGCGCCAGAACGACGATCTGCAGCGGCAGAATATAGAGCGCGACGCGATCCACCGCGGTGCACGACGGCAGGACGAGGAGCAACGCCGCCAAGGCCAATGCCGCCAGCGAATAATTACGCCACAGGGTAGTTTCGTCGGGCTCGAACCGAAGCTTCGAGCGAAACAGCAGGAAGATGATCGCGGGCAGCACGCACATCGCGACTCGGATCGCTGCCCCCTGCGATTCCAGCGACCTGTCGATGTAGGTGCTGACATATTTGTCGACGCGCTCGCTAATGAACGCGTTGAAAAGTAGGTAGAAGCCCGCCGGAAGCAACGTGAGCTGTGCCAGGCGGCCACGATTTTGGCCGATAAGCGCCAAGGGAAGCGCAACGATGGCCGAAGCATGGAACAGTGCGCCAGCGACCACGAACAGGGTAAAGCGCACAAAGCTTCCACCTCGGGTCAGGCTGCCCAGCCCCGCCAGCACGAAGCCGATGGCGACCGACTGCCGCGTGTAATTCATCGCGACGACGATCACGAGATAGGGAATCGCGACCAGGATCGCCAACCAGGGGAATGGTTGATTCGATACCAGACGGGCGAGACCCCAGGTGAAGATGGCGGCGCAGATCAGGTTCACGAACCAGATGCCGACGCCCAGCTGGATCGCCGCCCAATTGAGGAATTGATAGCCTGGATCGGAGAGCGCGGGGATATCGAACAGATCGCGCCGGCCGGCGGACCGCATCATGTCGATATATGTCTCCCAGTCGACCCCGACTCGGTCGCGCAGACCAATCATGAAGACGATGGCCAGCAAACCGATTGCCAGCCCGAGATTGGCGCGCCGATCGTCGGGGCCACTGCGCCCTTGCCCGGTCAGCGCGCCAAGTGCGTGGAATCCAAGGAGGAGCCAATAAGGGTACAAGGTCAGCCCGCGAGGAGAGGATCGGAACGAGCGGCCCGCTTAGGCAGGCGACCGTGCGAGGTCCACCAATCAATCGCGCCCGCGCCGGCGCAGCCCGAACAGACCGGGCCAAAGCCGCGCCACCGTGAACACCAGCAGCGGCAGCGCGATAGTCAACAGCAAGTCCTTGGCCAGCTCCCAGTTCTGCCGCGCCCGCTCGGGCCAGATTCCGGCCCACAGATCGGCCGCCTCATTGATCCCGGCGAGCGCCCGCGTCAGGACCAGCGGGATCGGCGAGGACAGCGGTCGGCGGGTGACCGCGGCGATCAGCAGCCACGCCGCGAGCCCGACAAAAAGGTGCAGAAAATCGTGCGAC
>JANNDN010000185.1:0-1581 GCA_031387795.1 Sphingomonas sp. | reverse complement strand
CCCAAGCCGGCGAGCTTGCTCGCGCTGGTCAGGAAGGAACGCTGCACTTCATAGGCATCGTAAAGCATTGTCGGGGTGTCTGGGCGTCATCTGCCCTGCTGGCAAGTTAATGTTGCACCCGCGAAGCTGCACTGCGGCAATTGAGGCTGGAGAGCCACACTGATAGGGAGCCGCCATGGTGACCACCCCCAACCGGCCCAAGGGCCGATCACTCAAGAGCCTCCGGATGGTCTGGAGGTTCGCGCTCCGCTATCCCGGTCACATCGCCGTCGCTGCGGTCGCCCTGGTGTTCGCGGCGGGCGCGGCTTCGGGCATTCCCTATGCCTTCAAGCTGATCATCGACAAGGGCTTCGCCAGCGGCCCCGGCTCGGCGGACGGGCTCGCGCGCTGGTTCCAGTATCTGCTGCTGCTGGTTGCGGTGATGGCGCTGGCGACCGCGGTCCGCTTTTATTACGTCTCCTGGCTGGGCGAGCGTACCGTCGCCGACATCCGCCTCGCGGTTCACCGCAACCTGCTACGCATGTCGCCCGGCTTCTTCGAGGAAAACCGGCCAGCCGAGATCACCAGCCGGATCACCGTCGACACCACCATCATCGAGCAGGTCGTCGGCACCACCGTCTCGGTCGCACTGCGCAACCTCGTCATGGGCGTCGCCTGCGCGATCATCCTGTTCGCGCTCGCGCCCAAGCTCGCCGGCCTGCTCCTGCTCGGAGTACCGCTTACGGTCATTCCGCTGACCCTGATCGGCCGCAAGGTGCGCGCGGTCTCGACCCAGAGCCAGGACCGCATCGCCGATGTCGGCGCGGTCACCAGCGAAGTGCTCGTTGCGATGAAGATCGTCCAGGCGTTCAACCAGCAGGACCGCGAGCGCTCGCGCTTCGCCGATTCGGTCGAGCGCGTGTTCGCCACTGCCAAGAAACGGATCATGTTGCGCGCGGCGATGACCGCGTTCGTCATCTTCCTGCTGTTCGGATCGATCATCATGATCATCTGGCAAGGCGCGGTCGATGTCAGCGCGGGACGGATGAGCGGCGGCACCATCGCCGCCTTCGTGCTCTATGGCGGGCTGCTCGCGGGAGCGTTCGGGGCCTTGTCCGAAGTCTATGGCGATTTGCTCCGCGCGGCCGGTGCATCGGAGCGGCTGGGTGAGCTGCTCGATGCCGAACCCGACATTCGCGCCCCCGCCAATCCGGTCGCGCTGCCCGAGCCGCCGCGCGGGGAGATCCAGTTCGACGCGGTGACGTTCCATTATCCGACCCGCCCCGACACCGCGGCGCTGGAAGATTTCAGCCTCCTCGTCCGCCCCCGCGAGCGGCTTGCGGTGGTCGGTCCTTCGGGCGCCGGCAAGACGACCTTGTTCCAGCTCGCCGAGCGTTTCTACGACCCGCAGAAGGGCCGCATTCTGATCGACGGGGTCGCCCTCACCGACGCCGACCCGGCCGACATCCGCCAGCGCATCGCGATGGTCCCGCAGGATACGATCATTTTTGCTGCGAGCGCGCGCGACAACCTCCGCTACGGCAATTGGGACGCGAGCGAGGAGCAATTGTGGGAAGCCGCCCGCGACGCCCACGCCGACGA
>JANNDN010000172.1:0-2980 GCA_031387795.1 Sphingomonas sp. | reverse complement strand
GAGCGGCCCGACGGCGCCGGGATCGGGCTGACCAGCCACGACCGGCCGCTGACCATTGGTGGCCTGGTGTACGAGCCGGCGCCGGGAATGACCCCGGCGGCGATCGTGCGCAGCGCCGGGCTCGACCCGCATTCGGGCGAGATTGGCGGGGCGCTGAGCAGCGACGCGCTCGATGAATGCGATCTTGCGATCGGGCGCTGGAACGGGTCGACGATGAGCCTGAGCGTGGTCGACTGGGCCAATGCGGAGGCCGAGCCGCTGACCTTGATCGAAGGCGAAATGGGCGAGATCGCCTTGGCCGGGGAAAGCTTCACCGCCGAACTCAAGGGGGCCTCGGCTCGGCTCGAGCGACTGGTGTGCCCGGCGACTTCGGCCGAATGCCGTGCGCAATTGGGCGACAAAGCGTGCCGGGTGGATCTGGCCGGTCGGACGATGATTGCGCGGATCGTGGCGGTCGCGGACGGGGAGTTGACGCTCGATCAAGTCGTTGACGAGCGCTTTCTGTTCGGTCGGCTGCGCTACCTCGACGGCGAGAATGCGGGGATGGCAAGCGCGGTGCTCGCGGTGGACGGCGCGGCGGTGCGGCCCCGCGACCTGGCGCGCGGCGCGGTGCTTGTCGGCGAGCGGGTCGAGCTTCGCGAAGGGTGCGACAAAAGGCTCGAGACATGCGCGACGCGGTTCGCGAACGCGATCAATTTCCGCGGTGAGCCGCACCTCCCGGGTAACGACCTCCTAACCCGTTATCCGGGGGCTTGAGGCGGTGAAACGAGATTATGCCGCGCAGGCGAGGGCGTTGGTCGGGACGCGCTTTCGGGCGCAGGGTAGGGGACCCGAGGGACTCGATTGCATCGGGCTGGCGCTGGTCGCCTACGCGATTCCGGCGAGTTCGGTGCGGCGCGATTACGACCTGCGCGGTGGGTCCGCGGTTGAGCTTGAAACCGAGCTGTTGCGGTTCTTTCGGCCGGTCGCAACCAGGCGGAGCGGCGACCTGCTGGTGCTCGCACCGGCGAATGATCAATTGCATCTCGCGGTGTTGACCGAGCGCGGTTTTGTCCATGCTCATGCCGGACTTCGGCGGGTGGTCGAGACCCCGGGTGCGCCGACGTGGCCGATCCTTGGCGCGTATCGCCGCCGCACCCGCGAAATGAAAGGCTGAGCCATGGCGACTTTGGTGTTCAGTACCGTCGGGACGATCCTCGGCGGGCCGGTGGGCGGCGCCATCGGGGCGCTGATCGGGCAGTCGATCGACAGCCAAATGCTGGGTCCCGCATCGCGCGGCCCGCGGCTCGGCGACCTCGGCGTCCAGACGTCGAGTTACGGCACGCAGATCCCGCGCATTTACGGATCGATGCGGGTGGCGGGAAGCGTCGTCTGGTCGACCGATCTGGTCCAGTCCGAACAGACCAGCGGCGCCAAGGGTCAGCCCGACGTCACCTACAGCTATGCGGTGTCGTTCGCGGTCGCGCTGTCGTCGCGCAAAGCGGCGGGGATCGGGCGCATCTGGGCCGACGGCAAATTGCTCCGCGGCGCCGAGGGCGATTTCAAGGTCACGACATTGTTCCGATATTATGACGGAAGCGAAGACCAGATTGCAGACCCGCTGATCGCCTCGATCGAGGGGATCGTGACGACCCCGGCCTATCGCGGGTTGGCGCTGGCGATGTTCGAAGGACTCGAGCTCGCCGAATATGGCAATCGAATCCCGTTCCTGACGTTCGAGGTGCTTGCCGACGAGGCGCCGCCCGAGATTGGCGCCATCCTCGCCGATTGTTCGGGCGGGGCGATCGAGAGCGGCGCTGCGCGGACGATCGGCGGCTACGCGGCTTATGGGGCGAGCATCCGGGCGGCGGCTCAACCTTTGGTCGAGACGTTCGGGGTGTGGCTGTTCGATGACGGGCTCGTTCTCCGCGACCCGGCAGGGACGGTGGCGGTGATCAAGCCATCCGATCTGGGCAATGCTCTGGACGGCGAACGCGAGCCGAAGTTCAAGCGCGAGCAGATTGCGACGAGCGAGCTCCCGGCGCGGCTTCGGCTGGGGTTTTACGACCCGGTGCGCGACTATCAGGCGGGCGAGGCGCGGGCGAGCGCCGGCGACGAGAGTGGCCGCGAAACGCGGCTCGAACTGGCCGCAGTGCTCGGCGCGGACGAGGCCAAAGCGCTGGCGCAGCAGATGCTGGGCAACGCCTGGGCGCGGCGCGACCGGATCACGCTTCGGCTTCCCCCGGCGATGATCGAGATCGAACCGGGCGCGGTGGTGGAGCTCCCGGTCCACCCCTCGCTGTGGACCGTCGAGCGCTCCACCATCGAGGGGTTCGCGTCCCGGCTCGAATTGCGCGCGCTGGCGGCGGAAGTGCCGCTGGCGACTGCTGCGGACGCCGGCGGGATCGTGGCGCCGGTCGACGTCGTGGCGAGCGCGACAGTACTCGCGCTGGTCGACGCGCCCAACGTGCTCGACCCCGGCGCGGAAACGCCGACGCTCTATCTCGCTGCCTCGCGCTCGAGCCCCGGGTGGAGCGCGCGGGCGGTCGAGGTCGTTCGCGGGGACTCGCGTGATGTGGTGCTCACCGCGCGGCGCAAATCGGTGATCGGCACGGCGGTGGGAGCTTTGGGGGCGGCGGGTGCGCATTTGATCGACACCCGCAACTCCATCGACATCGCGCTGATCGATCCCGACCAGTGGCTGACGAGCTGCGACGATGCGGCGCTGGCGGACGGGTGCAACCTCGCCGCGCTGGGCCGCGAGCTGATCCAGTTCGGGTCGGCCGTGCCGATCGGACCGGGGCAATTCCGGCTGAGCCGTCTGCTGCGCGGGCGCATGGGCAGTGAACAGGCGGCGACGGGCCATGTCGCGGGCGAGACGTTCGTGCTGATAGCGCGCGAGACGCTGGTTGCGCTGCCGCTTCTCGCGCACGCGCTTGGCGGTGTGGTGACGGCGGTTCCGCCGACCCCGGGAGTTGACGTTGCGCACGTGGTTTCAAGC
>JANNDN010000147.1:0-4408 GCA_031387795.1 Sphingomonas sp. | reverse complement strand
ATATTGCCAGGCGAGAATGTCGAGCGGGTCCTTGGTCTCGAGCGCCTCCATCTCCCCCTGCGGCATCGAAAAGGGGTTGTGGGAGAAGTCGATCTTCTTCTGATCGTCATTATATTCGAACATAGGAAAGTCGACGATCCAGCAGAACTTAAAGGTATTTTTCTCGATTAGGTCGAGCTGCTCGGCAACCCGGGTGCGCGCCAGGCCGGCGAGTTTCGAGGCGTCGGCTTCGTCGCCAGCGGCGAAAAAGATGCCGTCGTCGGGACCAAGTCCCATCGCCTCGGCAAGCGCATTCATTCCCGCCTCGCCATGGTTCTTGGCGATTGGCCCGCCCCATTCGCCGCCTTTGCGCGTGGCATAGCCGAGACCAGCGAAGCCCTCGCCCCGCGCCCATTCGTTCATCTCGTCAAAGAATTTCCGGCTCTTTTCGGCGGTCGCGGGCGCGGCGACGGCACGGACGACCTTGTCCTTCTCGACCAGTCCCGCGAACAGCCCGAAGCCCGAGCCGTTGAAATGCGACCCGACATCATGGATCAGCAACGGGTTGCGCAGATCGGGCTTGTCGCTGCCATATTTGAGGATCGCGTCCTTGTACGGAATGCGCGGATAATCGCCCGCCGCGGTGACTGATTTGCCGTCCGCGAATTCCTCGAACACGCCCGACAGCACCGGCTCGATCGCGTTGAACACATCGCCCTGGGTGGCGAAGCTCATCTCGAAATCGAGCTGGTAGAATTCGCCGGGTGAGCGGTCGGCGCGGGCATCCTCATCGCGGAAGCAGGGCGCGATCTGGAAATAGCGGTCGAAGCCGGCAACCATGATCAATTGCTTGAACATCTGCGGCGCCTGCGGGAGCGCGTAGAATTTGCCCGGATGGACCCGACTGGGGACGAGATAATCGCGCGCGCCCTCGGGGCTGCTGGCGGTCAGGATCGGGGTCTGGAATTCGGTGAAGCCGCTGTCGATCATGCGGCGGCGGATCGAGGCGATAACCGCCGAACGCAGCATGATGTTGGCGTGCACCTGCTCCCGCCGAAGATCGAGGTAACGATATTTGAGGCGGATTTCCTCGGGATATTCGGCCTCGCCCGCGACCGGCATCGGCAGTTCCGACGCGCTCGACTGGACCGTGACCGACTGGACGATGACCTCGATATCCCCGGTGGCAAGCTTGGCGTTGACCGCCCCGCCCTCGCGCCCGACCACCTCGCCGTCGATCGTGACGACCGACTCGACGCGCAGGGAATCGAGCAACTTGAGCGCGTCCGACCCGGCGCGGGCGACCAATTGAGTCAGGCCGTGATGATCGCGGAGGTCGACGAACAGCACCCCGCCATGATCGCGCTTGCGATGGATCCAGCCCGACAGGCGGACGGTTTCGCCGATGTTGCTCGACCGGAGCGCGGCGCAATGGTGGGAACGATAGGCGTGCATAAAGGAAGCGCTTTCGCGGGGGGTGATACTGACGTGAAGCGTGGCGCGGCGCTTCATATTCAAACGCCGCTTTGTCAACCCGCAAGCCCGCCGCTATGGCCCCCAAGACTCATGCACATTCATCCCCTGATCGATCGAACCGGCGACCTCGAAGCCCTCGTTGACCGTCTCTCTCAGAAAGAGTTCGTCGCGGTGGACACCGAGTTCATGCGCGAAAACACCTATTGGCCCGATTTATGCCTGGTCCAGGTCGCGAGCGACGAGGAAGCAGCCGCGATCGATCCCAAGGCAGACATCGATCTGACCAGCCTGCTCGATCTGTTCGTCGAGAACAGCGAAGTGCTCAAGGTTTTCCACGCCGGTGGTCAGGATATCGAGATCATCCATAATCTGACCGACAAGGTCCCCTACCCGTTGTTCGACACCCAGATCGCGGCAATGGCGTTGGGGCACGGCGAGCAGATCGGCTATTCGAACCTGATCGAGAGCCTGCTCGGGCATAGTCTCGACAAGGGCGCGCGCTTTACCGACTGGAGCCGGCGACCGCTCGACAAGCGCCAGATCGATTATGCGATCGCCGACGTCACCCATCTCTCGACGGTCTTTCCGCGGATGGTGACCAAGCTCCGCAAGACCGGGCGCGGCGCCTGGCTCGACGAAGAGATGGAGCGGCTCGCTGACACCTCGAGTTTCGCCTTTCCGCCCGAGGATGCGTGGAAACGGCTCAAGCTTCCGGGGCGCAACCCGGCGGTGCTCGGCCGTTTGAAGGCGCTCGCCGCCTGGCGCGAAAGCGAGGCGCGGTCGAAAAACCTGCCCCGCGGCCGGATCATCAAGGACGATACTTTGAGCGAACTGGTGCTTCATCCACCCAAGACCCAGGAGGACCTCGGGCGCATCCGCGGCCTCAGCGCCGGGTGGCGGACCAACGACATCGGGGGCCGAATGATCGACGCAATCCGTGACGCGGCTCCACTCGAGCCCGAAGACCTCCCCGACCGCGAAGCGCGGCGGCCCGGGCTGACGAAAGACGGGGCGCTGGTCAGCGACCTGCTCAAGCTGTTGCTCAAGGTCCGTTCGCGCGAAACCGGGGTCGCGGCCAAGCTGATCGCGCGGTCCGACGATCTCGAAGCGCTGGCCGCGGGCGTGCGCAAGAACCTCAAGATCCTCAGCGGCTGGCGCTACGAACAATTCGGCAAAGAGGCGCTCGATCTGGTCGAAGGGCGGCTCGGCTTTGCAATCGAAGATGGAAAGCTCAAGATGAGCAGACTCGCTTTCGAGGAGACTATTGATGCGTAACCTGATGCTTCTGATTGCTTCAACTGCCGCCATTTCCGCCTGCGTGCCGGTTGCGTACGTGGCTCCGGGTGGAGGGACATGCATTGCCGATGCCGGCCAGTCCTGGGTTGGTCAGCCGGCGACGTTTGAGAATGGCGAAAAGATTCTTGCCGCGACCAAGGCCAAGACATTCCGTTGGGCCGGCCCGGACAAAATGCTGACCATGGACTTCGCCGCCGACCGAGTGACCGTCTATTACGACCAGTCGCAGACCGTCACCAAGATTCTCTGCGGCTAGGCCGCGGCGTCCCCGATCAGCTTCGCCTCGCTCAACGCGCGGCGAACGGTCGGCAGCGACAAACGCGCGCGCTCGGCGATGGCGAAGCGGTCGACCGCCTCGACCGCGCGCTCGGCGGTCCAGTGATCGCGGTGGAGCCGCTCGGCCATATAGCGCAGCGCGTCGGCCGGAATATGGAGCCCGCGGTCGGCGAAATGAAGCTGGATCAGCGCCGGGAACAGCGTGTCATCGGGATGCGCGATGGTCGTCGCCGGGGTCACCGCCAGCCGGGTTTTGAGATCGGGCAGACGCGGGGCCCAGGCCGGCGGCGCGACGTCGGCGACCATGACCAAGGGCCGGCCGCTGTCCTGGGCCTGGTTCCAGGCGTGAAACAGCTCCTCCTCGTCGCGGGTCGCGCAATCGTCGAACAGGCGTCCACCGACCCGCTCGACGAAACTTCGCGCGAGCAAGGACCGGCCCGAGCGTCGCGGACCGACGAGGATCGTCGCCTTGACCGGCCACAGGCTCCACTGGCGGAAATGGTCGAAGGCCGCGCGGTTCGAGGATCCGACGATGAAGCGGGCGTCGCCCTCGCTTTGCGGCCAGTCGAGCGGGAGCGCGATCTGGTCCGGGCCGCGCTTCACGGCAGTTGCCCGCCAGTGCTGTTCGATTGTGAATTCTGCTGCGGATCGGCCGGCGGCGGAGTGACGGCGGGCGGCGGTGGCGGCGGCGGAAGCGCGGGTGGGCGATCCGAGTTCGAACGGATGCGGACGAACGTGCTGCCCGCCTCGACCTGCCAGCCGCGCGCGCCCAGCGCCGCCGCGAGATCGGCGATGCTGCCGCGGTAATTGACCAGGATGTAACTGGTGCCGCCGGCGTTAATCTGCTGCGGGCTCGCCGATTCGATTCCCGTCAGCGTCCGCAGATGGGCCATCGCGAAATTGTAGGAAGTGACATCGCGGCCGGTGACCTGCACCTGGAAGCTGTTACCGGCCGATTGCCGCGTCGTGGCGGCATCCTCGGATGGCAGTTCCGAGATCGGCGGCGGTGGCAAATCAAGCGAGGAATCGCGCACCAGTCTACCGTCCGCGAGCGCCTGAGCGAACAAGGCATCCATGCAGCGAACGCCCTCGGCCATCAAGACATCGACCCGCTCTCCGTTCTGAACGGTCAGGGTAAATCCACCGACAATCTCGTTGTCGGGGCCGTGGCGAGCGATAAAGCGCGCGCGCGCCGGCCCGCCCGGATAGAGCCGCTGCAGCTGGACTTCGGCAACCAGGATGTCGGCGGCGCCATACAGGTCGAGCAGGTTGCGCCACCAGCCGCGGCCTGGCCGAACCGTCTGCGCCGCGTTGATCAGCAACGGATCGACCCCCATTCCGCTGACCCGGACATAGTCAATCGGGCTCTGGTTGGTGCGGA
>JANNDN010000101.1:0-3660 GCA_031387795.1 Sphingomonas sp. | reverse complement strand
TGTTCGAGGATGAGGCGCGGGCGCTGGTCGAAACGGCTCACGCTTATGGCCGCAAGGTCGCGGTCCACGCCCACGGCGCCGACGGCATCAAGCTGGCGTTGCGCGCCGGCGCCGATTCGATCGAGCATGGCACCCAGATGGACGACGAAATCGTCCGCACGATGGTCCGCCAGGGGACTTATTATGTGCCCACGCTGTCGACCGTGAACGGCTATCTTGAGCGGCTCGCCGCCAATCCCAATGCCTATGCGCCCGACGTCAAGAAACAGATCGACTGGCGCATCGGGATCACCGGACAATCGTTGCTCAAAGCGGTCCCGGCGGGCGTGAAAATCGCTTACGGCACCGATGCTGGCGTGTCCAAACACGGCCGCAATGCCGACGAGTTCGAATTGCTGGTCAAGTTCGGAATGACCCCGGTCGAAGCGCTCAAGGCGGCGACGGTCAATGCCGCCGACCTGCTCGGCCTGGCCGGCGAAGTGGGGACCATCGAGGCGGGCAAGAGCGCCGACATCATCGCCGTCGACGGCGATCCGCTCGCCGATGTTAAAGTGCTCAAACAGGTCGATTTCGTGATGGCCCGCGGCGACGTGGTGAAGAGCGATCGCTGAGCCGAGAACCGGCGCGCATCGCGGCTTTTACTTTTCCTTGACCTCGAACGCCTAGAAATGGGCGCATTCAACGGTCGTGGGATGGGGACGATGCAGGGCTGGAAACATGTGTTGGTCGGGTCCGGCTTCCTCACCTTTGCGGCCTTCCAGGTCGTGTGGGGCGGCTCATTCTGGTTGATCGCCTTGCCGGTCGTGGCGTCGGCATTCTTCTTCTTTCGTGCCTTCACGGGTCAGACCGGAACGCCGGGTGCGGACCTCAGCCTTGCGGTCGATTTCATCCGTGACCCGCTCGATACGGTGCTCGATGAGGCGGCTGCGCGCCTCGACGGCAATCAGGACGAGCCTCGGCAGCCGCGAGCCAAAGGCGGGGTGCTCCAGCAGTTTGTGCGCGACCTTGGCGTTGGCGCGGATGCTCCGGACAAGCCCGCCTTCGACCCCGATGCCGCGATCGCGCGCTATCTGGCGAACCGTCCCGCCGAGAGCGAGGTCGCCGAGACACCGTCTCCGGCCGCTGCCCGGGGCTTTGGTCGAAAGGGCCGCTAGTCAATCTCGCTCGGGTAACTTGTCAGCTCTCAGGACGACCGCCGTTGGAGGGTCCAGCGGAAGGTCTCGGTCCACGGTCCGTTGGGGGAATTGTCGAGGCGCAGCGCCTCGGTGTGGACGATGCTGGTGCGATCGCTCGACGGCGTCACCATGATGCGTTCGGTCGCGGGGTGGCCTTCGTGGTCGGTGGGGACGAAAGCGATCCAAGCCTGTTCCGCCGCGTTCCAGCTTAAGATGTAGGACGATTTGCCCGCCCAGCTGCTGTCGATGACGGTGACGTCGAACCCGGCTTTGGCGGGGTCACGGTTGAGCTGATGCTCGATCACCCGCAAACGACCGTCGCGCTTGCGGTTGAAGCGGATCGTGCAACGAATGTAGGTCGCCTTCACAACCGCCGCGCAATCCATCTGACTGGTCTCTTCAGAGACGGTCGGTGTGGCGGCGAATGCGGGGGTAAACCGGCTTTCTCCGGTCCAGCCGCCGATCAGATAGGACATTGGCGCAAGCGGGTGATCCGCGGCAATGGCATTTGCCTCGCTCGTCGGGACCAGACGGAGCAGGCGACCGGCGGTCGGGTCGTCGGTGAGGAGAAAAATAGCGCCGTTCGGGGCCACGCGGACATCGCGGATGCGCGCCTTGAGTCCGGTCAGCCAACGCCCTTCTTCGGCCAGGAGGCCGGTCTCGGTCCCGACGCGCACTTGGACCAGCGTGCGGAACGCCAATGCTCCGACAAGCAGCCGTCCGTCCAGCTCGGGATGGACAGTCCCGCGATAGATTGCCAGCCCCGACGGTGCGATCGAGGGACTCCAGACGAACCGCGGCAGTGCCATACCGGCGGCGTGAAGCCGCTCGGTAATCAGGGTGCCGTCATAATCGATGCCGAAGGATACGGCGGGCCAGCCATAGTTTCGCCCCGCCACCAGCGCGTTGATTTCGTCGCCGCCGCGCGGGCCATGCTCGTGCGCCCAGACGGTGCCGCTGACCGGGTCGCGGGTCAGGCCCTGGATGTTGCGATGGCCGAGAGTCCAGATTTCGGGCGCGTAACCGGCGCGGCCGACGAACGGATTGTCGGGCGCCGCCGCTCCGTCGCGGGTCAGCCGCACGACCTTGCCGAGATGGCTCGCCGGGTCCTGCGCCTTGTCGCGATAGTCGAAGCCGTCGCCGATGGTCAGCAGCAGGCTCTTGTCGGGCAGGAACAGCAATCGGCCGCCGGGATGCGAAGGCGCCTTCTTGTCCTGATTGGCGCGGAAGATGACCCGGCCGCCGACCAGCCGCCCGCCCTCGAGCCGGGCTTTCCATATCGCTGTGCGGTTCGCCTCCTCGGTGCCCTCCGCGAAGGCGAGATAGAGGGTGCGGTTGGCGGCGAAATCGGGGTCGAGCGCGACATCGAGCAGCCCGCTGTCCTCCTTGCGCAAGACGTTGGGCGGACCGCCTTCGAGCGTGGCCGTCGCTCGGCCGTCGGCATGGATCAGGCGCAGCCCGCGGTGCTTTTCGCTGATTAGAAATGTGCCGTCGGGAAGAAAGGCGAGCGACCAGGGGGCGGCGAGCGGCGGGCCGATCTGCTCCACCTCGAAGCGATCGACAGGCGGGATCGGCACGCGATCGATCGCCACTGCTTTTTCGCGATTGGTCTGCGCGTCCGCCGCGGTGCCGGCGCAACCCGCAATCGCGGCCATCATCCACAAGCGCCAACCAGCCATGCCCGACCTCCCGCCTTCAACGCCGAACCTTATTTGACCGCCACCGCCGAATGTGCGCAAAAACTGCAATCAGTTGACGGATTCCGTCACTATGAGGAGTGACGTGGATGGACGCTCTTGATCGCCGCATCTTGCGTCTGGTGCAGCGCGATTGCTCGCTCAGCGCGACCGAGCTTGGCGAGCGCTGCGGAACTACCGAATCAACCGCGCTGCGCCGGCTCAAGCGTCTGCGCCGCGACGGCATCATCCGGGGCGAGGTCGCGATCGTCGACGGTTCCAAGGTCGGTCGGGGCCTGTTGCTGCTGGTCACCGTCCGGCTCGAGCGCGAGGACGGGCGCGCGGTGACGGCCTTCGTCGATCGGGTCAGGGCGCATCCCGACGTACTACAATTCTATTTCGTCACCGGCTCGGTCGATTATCTGATCCTGCTCAGCGTCGCCAGCATGGAGGATTACGACCGCTTCCTGCAGGAGCAATTGGTGGCGGACCCTTTGATCGTGATGTCCGACACCAATGTCGTAATCCGGCCGCTCAAGATGAGCACGGCAATTCCGATCGACGACCCGGTCTGACCGCGCGCCGCCGGACCCGCTTGCCAAGGCGCGGGGTCCGCGGCATCCCAGCTTTATGGCCCAGTCGATGCATGACGTTTCGGACCCGCGCAATGCGTCGGTCCTCATCAACATCAACGGCGAGTTGAAGCCGCGCGCCGAGGCGATGGTCTCGGTGTTCGACAGCGGCTTCATGCTCGGCGACGGCATCTGGGAGGGTCTGCGCGTCCACCGCGGCAAGATCGCCTTCCTCGA
>JANNDN010000049.1:0-15947 GCA_031387795.1 Sphingomonas sp. | reverse complement strand
AGCAGATCGGCGACATCGCCCACCCCGAAGCAATCGGGATCGGTCACGACCGCTCGGCCCTCGTAGTTCATCAGCCCCGGCGGCGCGAAGCGGGTCGGGGTGAAGCTCTGCAGGTCGTCGGGATCCCAGTCGCGGACATGCCCCGCGCGGCAGATCGACTGCCCCCGCTGCGACAACCGCGGAAAGTCCTCGACCCGCATGATGTGAACCTCGAAACTGTCGGGGCGCTTGCTGTTGCGCTGATAGCTATAGGCGCTGATCTTCGCGCCCAGCAGCTGCTTGTCATTGGCCTGGATGAAGACTGCGCGCTTCATAGCGTCAGCTCCTCGAAACCCGCCTCCTTCACCCGCCGGTCGAGGTCGACAAGGGTGGTGAGAAGGCTCTCCATGCGGTCGAGCGGCCAGGCATTGGGGCCGTCCGACAAAGCGTTGGCGGGATCGGGATGAGTTTCCATGAACAGGCCCGAGATGCCAACCGCGACCGCAGCGCGCGACAGCACGGGCACGAATTCCCGCTGACCGCCGCTCGACGTGCCCTGCCCGCCCGGCAGCTGGACCGAGTGGGTGGCGTCGAACACCACCGGGCAGCCGGTCCCGCGCATGATCGCCAGGCTGCGCATGTCGCTGACCAGATTGTTATAGCCGAACGAGGCACCGCGCTCGCACACCATGATATTGCCGCCGTCGCCGCCCGCCGCCTTGGCCGCGCTGCGCGCTTTATCGACGACATTGACCATGTCGCCCGGCGCCATGAACTGCGCTTTCTTGATGTTGACCGGCTTGCCGCAGCTGGCGACCGCATGAATGAAATCGGTCTGGCGGGCGAGGAAGGCCGGGGTCTGGAGCACGTCAACCACCGCGGCTACCGGCGCGACCTGGGGGATATCGTGGACGTCGGTCAGGATCGGCACTCCGAGCGCGTCGCGGACCCGCGCCAGTACTTCTAGTCCTTCGTCCATACCGGGCCCGCGGAAGCTCTGGTCGCTCGAGCGGTTGGCCTTGTCGAAGCTCGACTTGAAGATGAACAGGATGCCGAGCTTGTCGGTGATCGCCTTCAGCTTTTCGGCGGTTCGCGCCTGCAGCTCATAGCTTTCGATCACGCACGGGCCGGCGATCAGGAACAAGGGCTGGTCGAGCCCGATTTCGCGTCCGAGAAGTTTCATCGGCCCTATTTAGGCGAGACCGTCGACGATTCCCACCGGGTGCCAGTCGCCGAGCCCGTTCTCTGAGGCGAACGAGGGCGGGATGTCTTCGCCGCGATGGATGCCCCCCGCCACGAAAATGACGTCGAGCCCGAACCGCGCCGCCCCAAGCACATCGGTGCGCAGCGAATCGCCGACCGCGACCACGGTTTTGAGAGGCGGGTCACCCGCGAGGTGGAGTGCATGCTCATAGATGTGCGCGTGGGGCTTGCCATACCATTCGACGCGCCCGCCCATGGCCTCGTAGAGGTCGGCGATCGCCCCGGCGCAATCCTCCTCGACCCCGCCCCGAATGACCACCCGGTCGGGGTTGAGGCAGTGGAGCGTCACCCCGGCGGCGAGGCAGGCGTTGAGTTCGCCGCGATAGTCTTCGGCGTGGGCGCGCACGCCGTCGATCCCGGTGCAGGCGAGGTCGGCGAAGATCTCGCCATCGTCCGCGATCCGCACCCCGCGCCCTTCGAGCACGGCCCTGTCGCCGGGCGAGCCGATGACCCCGACCGGCGCGGCGAGCGCGATCAGCGCCTCGATCCCGGCCTCGCCGCTGGTCGAGATTCCGTCCCAGCAATCGCGCGGCAGGCCGATGCGTTCCAGCTGCGCGGCGACCGCTTCGGCGGTGCGCGGGGCATTGGTGACGAGGATCACCGTCCGCCCCTCTTCGCGCCACCCGCGCAGCCGCTCGGCGGCATTTGGGTAGAGGTCGACCCCGTCATGGACCACGCCCCAGACGTCGCACAGGATCGTCTGATATTTGAGATCGAACTCGGACCAGTCGGTCACTCGAACCCGGCCTCCCGGAGCGCGTCCTCGATCGGCGCGACATCCTCGGGGTTGTTGAGTTCGCGCAGCGCAAACGCGGGCGTCGCGACCTCGACCACCGCCATCTTGATGCCCTCCACAAGGAAGCGCAGTTGCTCGAGACCCTCGAGCTGCTCGAGCTCGCTGATCGGCGCAGCGACATATCGTTCGAGCGCCGCGCGGCGATAGGCATAGACCCCGACGTGCAGGCGGACCGGCGACAGTCCGCCGTCGAGCGCGCCCGCGGGCAAATGCGGGATCAGTCGCTTTGAGAAATAGAGCGCATGGCCCTGGCCGTCGACGGTGACGCTGGTGCCCCCGACCCGGCCCGCGGCTTCCTCCGCCTGGAGGGCGCGGACCTCGGTGTCACTCAGCCTGAGCGCGGGCGTGGCAACCAGCGCGTCGCGGTCGCTGTCCATCCGCGCGATCAACGCTTCGACGAAGCCCGGCGGGGTGAGCAAAGCATCGCCCTGGAAATTGACGACGAGATCGACGTCCGCGCCAAGCTGGCCCAGCGCCTCGGCGCACCGTTCGGTGCCGTTGCGGCACTCGGGGCTGGTCATCAGAACCGTCGCGCCGAACCCCGCGCAGCGCTCGGCGATGCGCTCGTCGTCGGTCACGACATGGACCGCATCGATCCCCGCGACCCGCTGTGCCGCCTCGACGCTGCGTTGGATCAGCGGCTTGGCGCCGCCGCTCGCGCCCTTCAATTCGACCAGCGGCTTGCCCGGATAGCGCGACGAAGCGAACCGGGCCGGGATCAGAATGACCCGGCTCATCGGGCGGCCGGGCAATCGTGGATGTGGAGCACGCCAACCGGACACTCGTCTTCGACCACGAACAATGCGGTTATCCGATATTCGTCGAACAGCCCGAGCGCCTCGTCGACCAATGTGTCGGGCGCGATCGTCTTGGGGCCGGCGGTCATGAAATCGCGCGCCCGATGCTCGAGCCCGCGTTCAATGTTGCGGCGCAAGTCGCCGTCGGTGATGACCCCGACCAGCCGCCCGTCGTCGTCGGTCACTCCAACCAGCCCGAGCCGTTTGGCGGTCATCTCCATAATCGTGTCGTGGATCGAGGCGTTCGCGTCGATCAGCGGTACCAGATCGCCGCCGTGCATCAGCCGGCTCACGGGTTTCAAGCGCGCGCCAAGGCTGCCCCCCGGATGCAGCCGCCCGAAGTCGGTGCGCGAAAAGCCCTTCTCGCGCATGACCGTCATCGCCAGCGCGTCGCCGAGCGCGAGGGTCATGGTGGTCGAGGTCGTCGGAGCCACCGATTCGGGCCCGACCTCGCGCCAGTGCGGCAGGACCAGCGGCGCCGTCGCTGCCTCGCCGAGCGTCGAGCCGGGATTGCCGGTAATCGCGATGATCGGGATTTTCAGCGCCTGGAAATGGTCGATCACCGCCTCGAGCTCGCCGGTCTCCCCGCTGTGCGAGATGAGCAGGGCGACATCGCCCTTGTCCGCCATGCCGAGGTCGCCGTGGATCGCTTCCGCGAGGTGGAGAAACACCGCGGTCGTGCCGGTGGAGGCGAAGGTCGCCGCGATCTTGCGCCCGACATGGCCCGACTTGCCGA
Source organism: Sphingomonas sp. (assembly GCA_031387795.1). Taxonomy (GTDB): domain Bacteria; phylum Pseudomonadota; class Alphaproteobacteria; order Sphingomonadales; family Sphingomonadaceae; genus Sphingomicrobium. The sequence goes on along the minus strand of JANNDN010000049.1, from coordinate 12,376 downwards.
GCCCGCAGACGATCAGCTTGCCCGGGCAGTCGAGGAGCAAGCCGATCGCGCGCTCGAATTCGGCCCCGAGGCCGTCGGCGAGCGCATCGAGCGCGCGCGCCTCGTCGTGCAGCACCTCGCGCCCGAAGTCGGCAACTCCCGTCTTTTCCGCCATTCTCCGGCACTAGCGAGCAGTGCGCCGCCTAGGCAAGCTTGACGAATGGTCCCGCGGTTGCGAGCCACGGTCCGGATAGGGAGATTTCATGGCCACGAAGCTGACGCGCTACATTCTTATCGCCTTGGTCCTCGGGATCATCGCGGGCTGGGCGATCAACAGTGCGATCGACGACGGCACCCCCGAGGCGGCGGCGCAGCTCACGCGCATTGCCGAATATCTCTCGATCGTGACCAGCCTGTTCCTGCGCCTCATAAAGATGATTATCGCCCCGCTCGTGTTCGCGACCCTGGTCGCGGGGATCGCCCATATGGGCGATGTCGCCGCGCTCGGGCGCGTCGGCGTGCGCTCGGTCACCTGGTTCGTCGGCGCCAGCCTGGTCTCGCTGACCCTCGGCCTGATCCTCGTCAATCTCCTCCAGCCCGGTGTCGGCCTCAACCTGCCGCTACCCCCAGCGACCGCGGCGAGCGGGGTCGAAACCACCGGCTTCAACCTCAAGGAATTCGTCACCCACTTGGTCCCCGCTTCCGTGTTCGAGGCGATGAGCAAGAACGAAATCCTGCAGATCGTCGTCTTTTCGATCTTCTTCGGGGTCGCGCTGACCGCAATCGGCGAGGCCGGGCGGCCGATCGTCAAGGGCGTCGATGCGCTGGTGAAAGTGGTCCTTCAGATCACCGATTATGTAATGCGATTCGCGCCCTTCGCGGTGTTCACCGCAGTCGCCGGCTCGATTTCCGAGCAGGGGCCCGAAATCCTGCTTACCTTCGGCAAGTTCGTCGGCAGCTTCTATTTGGGTCTGGTCATCTTGTGGGCCATGCTGATTGGAGCCGCCTTCGTCATCGTCGGCCCGCGCACGAAATATCTCGTCCGCTATATCCGCGACCCGATCGTCCTCGCTTTCTCGACCGCGTCGAGCGAGGCGGCATTTCCGCGCACCTTGGAAGCGCTCGACCGGTTCGGAGTTCCGCCCAAGATCGCCAGCTTCGTTCTGCCCTTGGGCTATTCGTTCAATCTCGACGGGTCGATGATGTACATGACCTTCGCGACGATTTTCATCGCGCAGGCTTACGGCATCGACCTCAGCATCGGCCAGGAAATCACCATGCTGCTGGTGCTGATGATCACGTCGAAGGGCGTCGCCGGGGTGCCGCGCGCAAGCCTGGTGGTGATCGCCGCGACCCTGTCGATGTTCAACATCCCCGAGGCGGGTCTGCTGCTGATCCTCGCGGTCGACCATTTCCTCGATATGGGCCGGTCGGCGACGAACGTCGTAGGCAATGCCGTCGCCTCGACCGTGGTCGCCAAATGGGAAGGCGATCTCGACCCGATGGAACCAACCGATGTCGAGCCGCCGCACGCGCCCTCGCATCGCCACCCAGAAACCATGGCCCCAGCCGCTCGGGCCAAGGCCAAGCGGCCACCGCGCAAGCGCGGTTAGGCGAGCGCCGCGAGTTCCTTGATCAGCTTGGCGGCGACGGTGGCGGTGACCCCGTTGATGTCGCGAGCCGGATTATATTCGACCACGTCGGCGCCGACGATCCCGCCCTCGACCCGGTGGAGCACCGCCAGCAAGTCGCGCACCGACAGCCCGCCCGGCTCGTGGTGCGAGACTCCGGGGGCGAAGGCCGGGTCGAGCGCGTCGAGGTCGATGCTGATGTAGAGCGGGCGTTGCGGGATCGGCACCGCGGCGGCGGCGAAATCGCGCATCTCGATAATCTCCACCCCGAACCTTTCGGCCTGCTCGCGGCAATGGCGGTTGAGGGTGCGGATGCCAACCTGGACCAGCCGCCGCGCCAGCCCGCGCTCCATGATCCGCGCAAAGGGCGAGGCGTGGCTCAAAGGGTCGCCCTCGAAATCGTCGTACAGGTCGGGATGGGCGTCGAAATGAAGAATGTTGAGCGGACCGTGCGTCGCAGCGAGCCCGGAGACGATCGGAAACGTCACCATATGATCGCCGCCGATGAACAGCGGGACCTGCCCCGTTTCGGCCGCGGTGCGCGCCGCCGCTTCGATGGTCGCGAAATCGCCCGCGCCCTCGTCGAGGTCGAGATCGCCGGCATCGGTCACCGCGATATCGAGCCCCAGCTCGAGCCCGTTCTCGGCGGCTGCGTTCGTATGGTCCGAGGCCAGCGCCGCGCGGACCAGCGCGGGGGCCGCGGCCGGGCCGCGCGTGAAGGACGAATGGCTGTCGGTTGGAAGACCGATGATGGTGACTGCCGGCATTGACGCCTCGCGCTGGTTTCGACCCGAGCTTTTCCTTGCATGGGCGGGGGCCTTGCGCCAGCAGCGCCCGATGTTCGCGGCCGCAACCACCGACCAGCCTCGCCGCCCCGGCGCGCGCGAGATGACCGCGCTGCTCGCGCTGCTGATGGCGCTGAACGCCTTCGCCATCGACGCGATGATCCCGGCCCTGCCGCAAATCGGGGCCGATCTGGGCGTCGACGAGGACAATCAGCGCCAACTCGTCGTGGTCGCTTACTTCCTCGGTTTCGGCGCGACCCAGCTGGTGTGGGGACCGCTTGCCGACCGCTTCGGACGCAAGCCGGTGCTCGCCGCCGGGGTCGCGCTCTACGCTGTGTTCGCCATATTGTGCGCACTCGCGACCAGCTTCCCGCTGTTGATCGCGGGGCGGATCGCGATGGGCGCCTCGGCCGCGGTCACGCGGGTTCTGGTCACCTCGATGATCCGCGACCTCTTCGACGGCGAATCGATGGCGCGGATCATGAGCCTGGTGTTCATGACCTTCATGCTGGTCCCGGTGCTGGCGCCAACGATCGGCCAGGGCATCCTGCTGTTCTTCCCGTGGCGCGCGATTTTCATCGTGCTCGCGCTCTACGCGCTGATCATGCTCGCCTGGTCGTGGGTGCGGCTACCCGAGACGCTTCGGCCCGAATACCGCCGCTCGCTCGAGTGGCGTCCGATGGGGCGGGCGATGCTCGAAGTGCTGCGCGACCGTCAGTCGCTCGGTTACACGCTCGCGCTCATGCTCAGCTTCGCCGGCCTCATCGCCTACATTTCGTCGATCCAGCAGATCGTGTTCGACGTGTTCAAGGCGCCGCAGCTGATCGGGATCGCCTTCGCCGCGATCGCCGCGCCGATGGCCCTCGCCTCCTACACCAACAGCCGCATCGTCGAACGCTTCGGACTCAGGCGCGTCGGGCACTCGGGCTCGGCGCTGCTGATCCTCGTCACCAGCGTGCATCTGGGCATTGCGCTCGCGGGGTACGAGAGCTTTGTGGTGTTCATCGTCCTTCAGGGGCTGACCATGGCGACCTTTGCCTTCACCTCGTCCAATTTCGGCACCCTGGCGATGGAGCATATGGCACCGATCGCGGGCACCGCTTCCTCGGTCCAGGGGGTCATTACCACGCTCGGATCGGCGCTGATCGGCTTCGCCATCGGCCAGGCCTATGACAGGACCCTGATCCCCTATCTCGCGGGGATCGCGGCATGCTCGGTGGCCGGAATGGTGCTCGTCGTCATCACCGAGCCGACCAAATTGTTCGCCGCGCTCCCGGTCGACACCAGCGCGGACCCGACCCCGTGCATGCCCGACGATCTTTGCTGAGCGTCAATCAGTCCGGTAGCGGCCGCGGAAAGTTCACGCGGAGACGCGGAGGGCGTGGAAGGAAGCGGGGCATGGGGAAGGTTCGGACGGAAGCTCATTGCCTCCGCGTCTCCGCGTCTCTGCGTCTCCGCGTCTCTGCGTCTCTGCGTCTCCGCGTGACCAAAACCACAGTCCGACTGGCACGATCGCATCAGGCGGCAAAACGGAATGCGGGGCCCGTGTCCGGACCCCGCACCCCTGGGAAGTTTGAATATGATCGAGCGCCGCTGAGCCGGCCCACCCTCGCCCTTTATTCGACCGGATTTTCGCTTCCGTCCATGCCCTCGCCGTCGTCGTCGGGGCCGGCCACCAGCGCTTCGCCGACCAGCTCGGTCCGGCCGCGAATCGCATTTTCGATCCTCAGCGCGATGTCGGGATTCTCGATCAGATAGGTTTTCGAATTCTCCCGGCCCTGGCCGATGCGGACGCTGTCATAACTGAACCAGCTGCCCGACTTCTCGACCAGCCCGGCCTTGACCCCGAGGTCGAGGATTTCCCCGACCTTGGAAATCCCGACCCCGTACATGATGTCGAACTCGACCTGCTTGAACGGCGGGGCGACCTTGTTCTTGACGACCTTCACCCGGGTCGCGTTGCCGACGATATCGTCGCGGTCCTTGATCTGCCCGGTGCGGCGGATGTCGAGCCGGACCGAGGCGTAGAATTTAAGCGCGTTGCCGCCGGTGGTGGTCTCGGGATTGCCGTACATGACGCCGATCTTCATCCTGAGCTGGTTGATGAAGATGACAGTGCAACGCGAGCGGCTGATCGAGCCGGTGAGCTTGCGCAGCGACTGGCTCATCAACCGCGCCTGGAGGCCGACGTGGCTGTCGCCCATCTCGCCCTCGATCTCGGCGCGGGGCACCAATGCGGCGACCGAATCGATCACCAGCACGTCGACCGCATTCGAGCGCACCAAAGTGTCGACAATCTCGAGCGCCTGCTCGCCGGTGTCGGGCTGCGACACGATCAATTCGTCGATGTTGACGCCCAGTTTCTTGGCATAGCCCGGGTCGAGCGCATGCTCGGCATCGACGAAGGCGGCGGTCCCGCCAGTCTTCTGCGCCTCGGCGATGGCGTGGAGCGCGAGCGTGGTCTTGCCCGAGCTCTCCGGCCCGTAAATCTCGATCACCCGGCCGCGCGGCAGGCCCCCGACGCCGAGCGCGATGTCGAGCCCGAGGCTTCCGGTCGAGATCGTCTCGACCTCGATCTTCTCGCGGCTGCCGAGCTTCATCGCCGAGCCCTTGCCGAACGCGCGGTCGATCTGCGCGAGCGCGGCTTCCAATGCTTTCTGACGATCCGTGCCCGGCATTCCCGCGTCCCTGACGACTTTCAACTGTGTAGCCATGACCATTGTCTCCCAGGTTTAGCAAGGGGCGAAGCACCCCAAGCGGACAGCGGCCGAGCCCCGCCGATGGCACGTGTGTATCTGATTCGTTCTAGGAGAACAAGAGAAGAACGCATGGCGTCCGAGCGCGATGGAAAATGGCTCGCGGATCGGCTATGGTCGCCTCGTGCGGACCGCGATCGCCCTTGCTTTTTGCCTCGCGCTGGCCGCGTCGCCGGCGGGCGCGGAGCAGCAGACCAAAGTCCGCGCGCCCGGCACATCGTCGCCCGCGGCGAAGGTCGCGGATCTAGGCTGGCTGGTCGGCGAATGGACCGGCGAGGGCTTCGGCTCGGTCCTCCACGAAACCTACTCGGCCCCGGTCGGCGGACAGATGCCTGGCCATTTCTATGCCGCCAAGAACGGCAAGGCCGACTTCTACGAATTCGTGATGATCGCCGAGGTCGGCAGTTCGATCGAATATCGGGTCCGCCACTTCAACCCCGACATGACCGCCTGGGAAGACAAGGACCATTTCATCACATTCCCGCTCGTCGCGGTCGAGCAGGACAGCTGGTATTTCGACGGCCTGACGATCCGTCGCACCGGCCCCGATTCCGCCGAGCATATCGTCCGCATCAGGCACAAGGACGGCAAGACCGACGAAGCGGTGCTGCGGTATCGGCGGGTCAAACCGCCGAGCGCGGCCACCCGCAACTAGGCCGCGCGATCGTCACCGCACTTCGCGGCCGCCCTTGATCACGCCGCCCACCTTCTCAAGCAACCGCACGTCGCGCAAGGGATCGCCATCGACCGCGATAAGATCGCCCCACGCTCCCGGCGCCAAGGTCCCCACTTGGCCTTCCATCCGCAGCGCCTTCGCCGCTTCGCTCGTTGCGGACTGGATCGCCTGCATCGGGGTCATGCCGTACCGGACCATGTAGGCGAACTGCCGTCCGCCGACCCCATAAGGATAGACCGCCGCGTCGGTGCCGAAGGTCAGCTTCGCCCCCGCCTTGACCGCCGCTGCGAAACCGCGCCGCTGGACATCGGTGGTCTCGCGGTTCTTGCGCAGATATTCGGCCGGCCAGCCCTGTTTGGTCCCGACCTCCTCGATATAGTCGCCGTTGTAGATATCCATGTCGAGCCACACGCCGTAGCGGTTGGCGAGCGCGATGCCTTCACGGTCGAGATAGGAGGCGTGTTCGATCGTCCGGGCGCCGGCGAGGATGGCCTGCTTGATCCCCTCCGCGCCATGGGCATGGGCGATACAATAGGAGCCGCGAAGCCTGGCCTCGTCGCACGCCGCTTTCATCTCCGCTGGGGAAAGCTCGAGCGCGCCGGGTTCGCTTCCCAGCGCCAGCACCGCGCCGGTGGCGATCAATTTGATGAAGTCCGCGCCGTGATCGAGCAGATAGCGCGCCCGGTCGCGCGCCTCGTCGGCGTTGCGCACCACGCCGATGCGGAAAGCAAGCGGCAACGGCACGTCGGGCGCCAACGCATCGATGTCCCCGCCCCCGCCAGGCGTGGTGATATAGCCGCCCGCGACCTTCATCCGCGGCCCTTCAATCTGCCCCGCCTCGATCGCATCGCGCAGCGCGACATCGGTCAGCCCGCGATAGACCCCGACATCGCGGACCGTGGTGAAGCCCGCGCGGAGCATCGTCCGGGCCGCCGGCACCGCCTTCAGAATCCGCGCCGCCTCGGTGGTCTTGAGCGGATCGGCGGGGTCGTTGGCTGCCTCCTCGTCAATCGCGCCATCGGCGATGTGGGTGTGGAGATCGATCAGTCCCGGCAAGACGGTCTTGCCCGACCAGTCGATCGCCGCCGACCCATCGGCCTCGCGCCACGGCGTGACCGCCGTAATATGCCCGTCGACAATGCGGATGCGCTGATCGCTCAGCACCCGCCCCTGGCCGGGGTCGATCAGGCGCCCGGCGCGGACGTCGACAGTCTGTGCGACCGCGATGGCGGCGGCGTTGAGCAGGAGGGCGGCGACAATCGTTCGAACCATCGTCACGCCTCGTCTCCGATCAGCTTGGCGTGATGTCCGCGGCGCCGGTGCCAGCGTCCTCGCCCGGCTCGGGACGCTGGTCGAAGACCTCGTCGATGATGCCGAAGGTCTTGGCTTCGTCGGCCTCGAGGAACTTGTCGCGGTCCATCGCCTTCTCGATCGCCTCGATCTTCTGGCCGGTATATTTGGCGTAAAGCTCGTTCAATCGCTGGCGCATGCGCAGGATTTCGCGCGCCTGGATCTCGATGTCCGCGGCCATGCCTTGCGCCCCGCCCGACGGCTGGTGGATCATGATCCGGCTGTTGGTCAGCGCGACCCGCATCCCGGGCTCGCCCGCGGCGAGCAGAAAGCTGCCCATCGAGGCAGCTTGACCGATACAAACCGTCGAAATCTTGGGCCGGATATATTGCATCGTGTCGTGGATCGCGAGGCCCGCCGTCACCACCCCGCCCGGCGAATTGATGTACATGAAGATGTCCTTTTTCGGATTCTCCGATTCCAGGAACAGCAGCTGGGCGGTGATCAGCGAGGACATGTGATCCTCTATCGCGCCGGTAATGAAGATGATCCGCTCGCGCAGCAGCCGCGAGAAAATGTCGAAACTGCGCTCGCCCCGGTTGGACTGTTCGATGACGATCGGAACGAGTCCGGAAACAATGTCTAGATGGTCGATCACGCGATATCTTCCTGACTATTGGCCAACCCTACATCGGGCGGAATGCGGCGCACTTCAAGGCGCGCATCGGGTGACGCCGTTTTGGCCCGGAAAAGCGAAAGGCCGCGCCCGGGGACGCGGCCTTTCTTGTTCACGAAATGCTTCGACTCAGTTGCCGCGCTCCGGGGCTGGTGGCGGAGGAGGCGGAGGAGGCGGAGGAGGCGCTTCCGGTTCCGGGGCCGGCATCGGCTCGGCCGGCGGCGGCGGCGGCGGCGGCGGCGCATACACCGGCGCCGGAGCGCGATCGCCACCGAACTTCAGGCCGACGCGGCCGTAGAAGAAGCGGCCCGGCGGATCGAACGAGGTTGGATCGAAGTTGGGACCGTCGCACGTGATACAACCTGGCGTCTTGACCTCGAACAGGTTGTTCACGCCCACCGCGAAGCTGAACAAATTGTTCCAATAGGTCGGGTTCCAGCGCAGCTGAACGTCGGTGTAGAAGCGCGAGTTGAGCGTATTCGCCGGGACGACCGTTTCCTTGAGCTTGGACACGTAGCGTCCGGTGACGGTCGCACCGAACTGCGCCAGATCCCAGTCGACCGCTGCCACCGACTTCCACTTGGGGAAGCCCTGGACAGGGCTGCCAACCACCGTTCCCTCACGCTCGAGCACCTGCTGACCGCCGGTCGTCGGAACGATCACGTCGTACCTTCTGAGAAACGTGTTGTTCCAGGTGAAGCCAAACCGGCCCATCGGCCCGGTCAGGGTACGATAGGCGACGTTAAGATCGATGCCTTTGGTCTCGATCGCTGCAATATTCTGCAGCAGACCGACGACCTGGGTGAGAGTGCCGTTCACGCGGGTCAGGAGCGCGCACGCGCCTGGATCGTTATTGACCACGCAGTTGGTCACCGTCACGTCGGCGTTGACCGCCTGGATCGCGCCCTTGATCTTGATGTTGTAGTGATTGAGCTCGACCGAGAAGCGCGGAAAGAAGTCCGGCGCGAACACGCCGCCGAACACCCAGCTCTTTGACGTTTCGGAGCCGAGCGCGTCATTGCCGCCGACCAGCACGGAGATTTGCGGGTTGGCCTGAGCATAGGAACCGTCGGCGGGAACCCCGGCCGCGATACAATTGGCGCGGACCGTCGCATTATTTATGAAATTCTGCGGCGCATTGCTGTCGTTCGAACAGGGATCGCTGATCGTCTGATCGAAGCGCGATTGGGTGCCGAACAACTCGCCGATCGATGGCGCCCGGAAGCCCTCAGCATAGGAACCGCGCAGGCGCAGCGCCTGGAACGGCTTGTAGTTAACCCCGGCCTTCAAGGTCGTAGTCGAGCCCGAGGTGGAATAATCGGAAATACGCGCGGCGCCATTGAGTTCGAGCAGTTCAAACCCGGGCCGGTTCGCCAGGAGCGGCGCATTCAACTCGAGATAAGCTTCCTTGACCGAATAGCTGCCCTTGGTGGGAAGCGCTGGAATGTCGGAGCTGAAGCCCGCGGCGACCACCGGATCGGGATCGAACCGGCCGCTCAGCTTGCGATATTCGACGCCCATGGCGGCGCCGAACGATCCGCCCGGAAGCTCGAACAGATTGCCCGACAGGTTTGCCGAAAAGTCCCAGGTCGTCTGCCTGCTGCTGTCCTTCTGGACGAACCCGACATAGTCGATCATCGCTTGAGTGATCGAACCCGCTCCGCCGAACAGGTTGAACGGAACACAATCGCCGGTGCACTGGGCGACCGGTCCGAGCGCGCGACGCAGGCGGTCGGAATTGATGTTCCCGAGCATCGTTTGCTTGGCCTTGTTGCGGCCGTAAATCGCGTTGATGTCCCAGAACCAGTCCGAGTTCAGGAAACTGAACTTACCGTCGAGGGTGGCGGTGGTGTAGAACGTGTCGACGGTCTGACTGAACCGGCGCGGGCCGCCTTCGACGAAGCGGCGGTAGATGAAGTCCGTGTTGGTGCTGTCGAGGTCGACTCCGAACGGATTGAAAGGATTGGTCGCGTCGACGACGATACCGTCGAGCACAGGGGTCAGGCCGGCGGCTACGCCGACGCCGAAGGGCAGCGGCGCCGCCTGGTTCTTGGACTTGCGCCGATTGATGACCGCCTTGACCGAAAGATTGACCGAGTCGCTCAGTTCCGCGCGGACATTGGCAAAACCACCGAAGCGCTCGAGCGGTATCTGGATGAAGTTGAACGGGGCGAAATTGAACCGGTCCGCCGGGCTGACGAAATCACGGAAATCGGCTGGTGTCACGGGCCGGTTGAGAACCGGGGCAATCAGCGTCAAATCCTGGCCGAAGATTGCGTAACGACCGTTGGGCAGGAAGCCCGAACAACCGCCGACCTGTTTCCCGCCGCGGATGACGTTGCAACTTTTGGCATAAGGGAATGGGAATTTCGACAGGTCGCGATCGGCGGTGCTGACCGCGCCTTGCTTGACGTAATTGCCGCCCAATACGATTTGGAACGGGCCGTTGCTGCCATTGCCCCAGCTGAGCTGGTAATTCTGGGTCTCGCCGTCGCCCTCGCCATATTGGCCGTATTGGGCCGAGGCCATGAAGCCCGCTTGCTTGCTCTTGGTGATGATGTTGACCACGCCGGCGATTGCGTCCGAGCCGTAGATCGCCGAGGCGCCGTCCTGCAGGACCTCGATCCGCTCGATCGCCGATTCGGGGATCGAATTGAGATCGGTCGAACCAGGGACGCCCGAAGCCGAAGCGCCGTTGACGTAGCGCAGTCCGTCGACCAGCACGAGCACCCGGCGCGAGCCGAGATAGCGAAGGTCGATTTCCGCGGCGCCGGCACCGACTCCGCCGCCATCGGGCGGATTGCCGAGATTGCCCGAATTGTTGAACCGGCTGTTGAGACCGCCGCCCGAACTCGGCAGGCGCTGAAGCACGTCGTTGATCGACGATAGCCCGGTCTTGAGGATGTCCGCCTGATCGACGAACACGCGCGGCGCATCCAGGTCGAGCGGGTTGCGGCGGATACGCGATCCGGTGATGACGATATCGCCTTCGCGGGTGGTCTCATCACTTGGCGATGCCTGCGGCGCCACCCCTTCGACGACTTCGGGCGGCGGCAAGGTCTCTTGCGCTTGAGCCGCCGAGGCGATGGTCAGCGCGGCAAGGGCCACGCCCGCGCGCAATATGCAATTGGTCCGCTTCATCTCTTCCCCCATTTGAAGGCTGCAGTCAGCCAGATCGAGAACAAGGGTATGTCAGCAGCGAACCGCAAGGAACGGGAAAGTAACAGGCCCGTCACAATTCTGCTCAGTGATGCCCAAACTCTACACTTGGCCGGGACCATCGAGGGAGAGATAGGCGAGCCGCCGCATCTCGCGCCGACCGCGGGTCACGGTGTCGAGGATCATGCCGGCAAACACGCACAGGACCGCGACGATCGTCATCCCGGTGACCAGGATCGCGGTCGGGAGCCGCGGGACCAGACCGGTCTCGAGATAGGTGATCACGAGCGGGGCCGCGAGGATGATCGCCGCGAGGAGGAGCAGAGCGCCGATCATGCCGTAAAACAGGATCGGCCGCTCGATCCGGTACAGTGTGACAATGGTTCGGAAGATGCGCCAGCCGTCGCGGACGGTCGAGAGCTTGGACTCGGAACCCTCAGGCCGCGATCCATAAGCGGTCTCGAGCTCGCCGACGGGCATTCGGAGTTCGAGCGCGTGGACGCTCATCTCGGTCTCGATCTCGAAACCTTCGGAGAGCACCGGAAAGCTCTTCACGAACCGCCGCGAGAACACGCGATAGCCCGAGAAAATGTCCGAGAAGCTGCGCCCGAACAGGCGCGCGAGGAGGCCGGTGAAGAGGCGATTGCCGAGCACATGGCCACCGCGATAGGCCGCTTTCTCCTCGTGCCGGCGGGTTCCGACGACCATGTCGAGCCCCTCGGCGAGGAGCATTTCGACCATCGCCGGAGCGGCGCCGGGATCGTACGTGAGGTCGCCGTCGGCCATGACGTAAATGTCGGCATCGACGTCCGCGAACATCCGGCGGACGACATGGCCCTTGCCCTGCTGGCGCTCGGTGCGGACGAGCGCGCCCTCGGCCGCCGCGATCGCGCGGGTGCGGTCGGTGCTGTTGTTGTCGTAAACGTAGATGTCGGCGCCGGGCAGCGCCTTCCTGAAGCCGGCGACGGTCGCCCCGACCGACGCGCCTTCGTTATAGCACGGCAGTACGACGGCGATTCGTGGATGCTTACCGGCTGCCATCGATCCCCCATTTCGTCATCCCGCGAAAGCGCGGACCCAGGCGAATATTGCTACCGGGTTCCCGCTTGCGCGGGAATGACGATTATTTCTTCTTGGCCGCTTTCTTCGGGGCGGCTTTCTTAGCTTCGGCCTTCGCCGGCTTGGCCGCAGCCTTTTTCGCGACCGGCTTGGGCTCGGCCTTTTTCGTCGCAGGCTTCGAACCAGCGCCGTCCTTGACCGGCTTGGCGGGCTTCGGCGCTTCGGCTTTCGCCTTGGGCGCCGGCTTTGCGGCAGGCTTCGTGGCCTTGGTCGCGGGCTTGCCCGAGGGGCCGTCCTTCAGCGGCTTGGCCGGTTTCGGCGCTTCGGCCTTCGGTTCGGCTTTGGCCACCTTGGCCTTGGCTTTG
>JANNDN010000037.1:0-6725 GCA_031387795.1 Sphingomonas sp. | reverse complement strand
ATTCTTTACCTCCCGTGCCGGAACGTCCTTGTCAGAAGTTGAAGGCGGCGGTCACGCCATAAGTGCGCGGCGGGGCGAGCGAGCCGACGCGGACGAAGGCGAAAGTCGCGGCGGTCACGATCTCGTTCGCGACGACATATTCGTCGGTGATGTTCTTGACCCACGCCCCGATCGAATAGCGATCGCCGGGGCTGTGATAGGTTACCCCCGCGTTGAGCAGGGCATAGCCGTTTTGCTCGGCGTCGGAATTGTTGAACTCGGTGAAAAAGACCTTGCTCTGATAGGACATGTCCCCGTCGAGGACGACCTTCGACGAGCCGATTGGAACATCGTAACTGAAGCCGGTACCGAACGAGAATTTGGGGGCGTTGGGCAGTCGCTTGCCGCTGAGATCGACTAGCAATGGATCGTCCGGGCACGCATCGTAGGAAATTCCCGGGCGGACCACGCCCGCGCCGTAATAGCCGTTGCAGAATTTCTTGAACTTGGCGTTGAGCACCGAAGCATGCGCGTGAACTGAGAGCTGATCGGTGACCTTGCCAGAAATCTCGAGCTCGGCGCCGAAGTTGCGGGCCGAGGCGGCGTTGATCGTCTCGACGATACTCTGCGCGTTGACGAAGCCGACCTGCAGATCTTTGTAATCGTAATAGAAGACCGCGCCGCTGAGCAGGATCCGGCGGTCGAGCAATCGTTGCTTGAAGCCGGCCTCGTAGCTCCACACGAACTCGGGGTTGATGACCGAGTTGATGCTGCCGACGTTGATCACGCCCGATTTGAAACCGCGCGTGATCGAGCCGTAAATAAGGGTTCGCTCGCTCGGCTTATATTCGACCAGCAGCTTGGGCGTGACGGCGCCCCACCCTTTCTTCTTGTCGGTCGGAACGTTGATTCCGATCGCGTCGAAGCGAAAGAACCCTTCGCCCGCGCGATGCTCGTAATTGTAGCGGGCGCCGGCGGTGATCTTGATCTGGTCGGAGACGTCGTACGACCCCTGGAGGAAGGCGCCATACGCTTTGGTGGTGACCGTTCCGCGCTGGAGATAGAAGCCGTCGTCGAAAATGTCCGCCGGCAGTCCGAACAGCACGCCGAGGTTGATCGTCGGCACTCTGACCTCGCCGAACAATTTATCGTGGAGGTACATGGCCCCGCCAAGGAGCGAGAAGCGCTCGCCCTGATAATTGGCGGTGAATTCCTGGCTGAAGCTTTTGCTGTCCTCGGTGTAATCATTGCGGCCGTACATCCACACGTCGGAGACATCGAGGTCATCGCGGTTGAAGCGCCGGAACTTGCGATAGGCGGTCGTCGACTTGAGCGAAAATCCGTCATTATTGTCCCAGTCGAGGATCGCGGTGAGCCCATGCCCCTTGCGGCGGTTGAGTGGCTCTTCGTTCGAATAGATGTTGCGGAAGTCGGGGCCTTTCCCCCGCGCCGCATAATAATCGATGATCGATTTGCCGCCGATCAACTTGTGCGGGAGGAAAGCGTCGGGAACGATCGACGCCCCGAAATAGTGGAACGCGTAATTGCTGTCGCGCTCGCGCGCATAGTCGGCGATGACGGTCGCCTTGAATTGATCGCTCAGGTTGCTGACCGCGACGGCGCGAAGGGCAATGGCGTTGCGATCGTCGATGTCGTTGCCGGTGAACAAATTCTCGCCATAGCCGTCGCGCTTTTCCCATTTGCCGGCGACCCGGACCATCAGTTTCTCGCCCGAGACGGGTCCGCCGATCGCGCCTTCGAGGATCTTGCTGTTGTAGCTGCCATAAGTAGCGCGGACGTAGCCGTTGAGGTCGCGAGTCGGCTTCTTGACCACCATGTTGATCGCGCCCGCGGTCGCGCCGCGGCCGTAAATCGTGCCCTGCGGCCCGCGCAGCACTTCGATCTGCTCAAGATCGTAGAACCCGCTGAGCTGCGCCGAGGGGCGCGTGATCATCGCGCCGTCCTGAAGGAAGGCGACCGCGCCGTCGGCGCCGAGGTCGATGCTGGTGAGGCCGATGCCACGGATGAAGGCACGGTTGACGCCGAACTGATCACCTACCGAGAGGTTCGGAACGAGCAGTTGAAGGTCGCCGATGTTCTGGATCAACCCCGGCTTGATCTCCGCGGCGGTAATCGCGGTGACGGCAGCCGGCACGCGCGCCAGGTTGAGCGACTGCTTGGTCGCGGTAATGACGATTTCGGTAGGATCAGGCTCGGCGGTAGCTGGCGGTGATGCCGGCTGCGTGTCCGATTCGGACGCCGCCGGGTCCGCAGGCGGCAAAGCCTGCTCGGAATTTGTCGAGTCGGCGGGCGGCGGCACGGCCGCATCCTGGGCCCACGCGGCCGTTGGCGCGCACAAACCAAGCGCTAGAACAAAGCGGGCAGCGCCCCCCAAAAGCTCAGAACCAGTCATCGTCCGTCCCCTCCGCACGTCAAAAGCTACCGATCGGTATATCTTTGAACCTGCCAGTTGCGCAAGAGCTTGTTTTTGCCGGTGGCGGCGCGATCGCCTACAATGGCACAAGCCACAATTGACAAATAGCTACTCGTCAGTAGGTTTCGCTCATGAAGAAGTTCGACATCGCGCAATTGGCGGCGGGCGCACCGCCAGGACCGATCGATCGCGCTCTCCTGCGCGAAGGCGTCGAGCGCGCTAATATCCCGTCGCTCCTGATGGTGCTGGTGCAGATGACAGGCGATCGCTCGTGGCTCGATGCGCCCTATCTGCCGCAGAAGGGGCCGGGCCTCGACGACAATGACAGCGCCGGTCTCGACGAGGGGCGGCAGAGCGAGGTGCGGGCGGCAGCCTGGAGCGCGATCGAAGCCTGGCTCGATGGCGCCCCGATTCGCGAACCCCGGCCCGACAGCGCCGATCTGGCGAGCATGCTCTCGATCGCCATGTCCGAGACGGTTCCGAGCGAATATGGCGAAATCATCGCCGACGCACTCGATCGTCGGCCCGTCGAGCAGCAGGATCCGATCGAACGCCCACTGACGGCAATCATCATCGGCGCCGGGATTTCCGGGATGTGCGCGGCGGTCAATCTGGGCGCGATCGGGGTCGGCTGCCAGATTTTCGAGAAGAACCCCAAGGTCGGCGGCACCTGGTGGGAGAACCGCTATCCCGGTTGCGGGGTCGATACTCCCAATCTCACTTACACATTCTCCTTCGCCGAATGGGACTGGGCGCATTATTTCCCGCTCCAGTCCGAGATCCTCCAATATCTCGAGGCGACCCGCGACCGGTTCGGAATCGATCAGCTGGTCAAATTCGAAACCGACGTCGAGCGCGCGATATGGGACGAGACGTCGCACCAGTGGGCGGTCCATGTGACCAGCGCCGACGGCTCGCGCTCGATCCATCGAGCCGATCTGCTGATCAGCGCGGTCGGAATTCTCAACCGCCCGCAGGTGCCCGACATTCCCGGCCTCGACAGCTTTCCCGGAGTGGTCGCGCACACGTCCGACTGGCCGGAAAGTCTCGAGCTCAAAGGGAAGAAGGTCGCCGTCGTCGGCAATGGCGCGTCGGGCATGCAAGTCGTCCCCGCCATCGCGCCCGACGTCGCCGAGCTAACCATTTTTGCCCGCTCTAAGCAGTGGGCAGCCCCCTTCCCGCAGTTTCGCAAGCAGGTGCCGGAGGGCGTTCGCTATCTCCTCGCCACGGTGCCCTTGTACCGCTTCTGGTACGAGCAGCGGCTCGCTTGGACCTTCAACGACCGCATTCATTCGTCGCTGTTCAAGGATCCCGAATGGGCCGATCCGACACGCTCGCTCAACGCCGTCAACGACGCCCATCGCCGCCACTTCACCCGCTATGTCCATGAGCAATTGGGCGATCGCCAGGATCTGATCGACAAGGTGCTTCCCGACTTCCCGCCGTTCACCAAGCGGATGCTGCTCGACAATGGCTGGTACCGCACCCTGCTCCGCGACAATGTCCGGCTTGTCCCCGATCGCCTGGTCCAGGTCGAAGGCCGCAAGCTGACCGCCGCCAACGGCGAGGAATGCGAAGCGGACGTGATCCTGCTCGCGACCGGGTTCAAGGCCGCCGAAGTGCTCGGGTCTTACGACGTGATTGGCCGCGACGGCCGGGTGCTGCGCGACGAATGGGAGGTCGATAATGCGTCGGCCTATCTCGGCTCGGTGGTCCCCGGATTTCCCAACTTCTTCATTCTGCTCGGGCCGAATGTGGGGTCCGGTCACGGCGGGAGCATGATCCGCTCGATCGAGAACCAGACGCACTACATGATCGATGCCATCCGCCAGATGGCGAGCCGCGACGCCGCCACGATCGAGGTTCGGGGCGAGGTCTATCAAGATTATGCGAAAGCCGTCGACGACGCCCATGAAAAAATGGTGTGGACGCACCCGGGCGCGGAAAACTGGTACCGCAACAAACGCGGCCGGATCATCGCCATTACCCCGTGGCGCAACGATATGTTCTGGCGCATGACCAGGACCGCCGATCCGGGCGACTACCAGTTCGGCTAGGATGGCCGGTAATTGTGCGGAGGGCCGCGGGGAGAGTGTGATGCTGCTTGGCGCAATGCAGGACTGGCCGCTTCGGATCATGCGCATCCTCGACCATGCCGAGCGTGAGCATGGCGAGCGTGAAATCGTCTCGGCGCGCGCCGACGGCGACACCTATCGCACCAATTGGCGCGGAATCGCCGGCCGCGCCCGCCGACTGGCCAAGGCACTCGACCGCGCCGGCGTGAACAAAGGCGAGCGGGTCGCCACTCTGGCCATGAACCACGACCGCCACCTCGTCTCCTGGTTCGGAGCGGTCGGCATGGGCGGTGTCATTCACACCATCAACCCGCGGCTGTTCGACGACCAGCTGATCTATATCGCGAACCACGCCGAAGACCGGATCCTGCTCTACGATCGCGGCTTCGCGCCACTGGTCGAGCGGCTGAAGCCGCGCCTGGAAACGATTCGCGATTTTGTCTGCTTCGACGACGAGTTCGACGACTGGATCGCCCAGGCCGACGAGGATTTTTCGTGGGTCGAGGGCGACGAGCGCGACCCGTGCGGACTTTGCTATACCAGCGGCACGACGGGTCATCCCAAGGGAGTGCTTTACGAGCACCGCTCGACCGTCCTCCATTCGATGTCGGTCGTCGCGCCCGACGCGCTCGATCTCTCGGCCCGGTCTGTGATGCTGCCGGTGGTCCCGATGTTCCATGCCAACAGCTGGTGCATCCCCTACGCCTCGGCAATTGCGGGTCTGAAACTGGTAATGTGTGCGGACAATCAGCCCGAGCGGCTGTGCGGCTTGTTCAACAGCGAGCAGGTGACCCACTCGGCCGGCGTTCCGACCGTGTGGCTGTCGATGATCGAGCATTGCGAGCAAACAGGCGCGGCCTTCCCGTCGCTCGAAATCGTCGTGATCGGCGGCTCGGCGGCTCCCGCCTCGGTCATCGGCTGGTTCCAGGAGCGTGGCGTGCGCGTCAACCACCTGTGGGGAATGACTGAAATGTCGCCGGTCGGGACCGTCGGGGCCCCGCCCGCCGGGTGGGAAGCAATGACCCCCGAGCAACAGATCGCCTACATGCTCCGTCCGGGACGCTCGATGTTCGGGGTCGAGCTACGGACCGTGGACGAGGCGGGCCGGGTCCTCGCCCGCGACGGCACCAGCGCGGGTCATCTCCAGACGCGCGGAGCGGCGGTGATCAAGCGCTACTTCCGGGCGGATGACGACGCGGTCGACCAGGACAATTGGTTCGACACCGGCGACATTGCGGTGATCCATCCCGACGGCTCGATCGCGCTGACCGACCGGTCCAAGGACGTGATCAAGTCGGGCGGCGAATGGATCAGCTCGATCGAGCTCGAAAATGCCGCGGTCGGCGCCGAGGGCATCCTGGAAGCGGCGGCGATCGGGATTGCCCATCCCAAATGGGGTGAACGACCGCTGTTACTGCTGGTCCGCTCGTCGGATTCGACCGCCGACGAGGACAGCGTCCGGGCGCATCTGCTGACCTGCGTCTCCAAATGGTGGCTTCCCGAAGCGATGCTGTTCGTCGACGACCTCCCCCACACCGCGACCGGGAAACTATCGAAAAAGGACCTTCGCGCGCGCTACGCGGACTTCCAGTTTACGTCCTAGCTGGCGGAGCGAGGGACCAGATCGACTACCGGAAAATCGTCTATGAGGTTGCCTTCGGAGGGCGACGAGGGTGAATGCTTCATATGTGGACAGAGTTTATCAGACGCCGGCTGCGCTTAAGAGGATTTGCGTGAGACACCGAATTTTACGTCTTGTCGGACTGGCGGCACTGGTCTGCACCGCCTGGCCAACGTCGATCCGCGCCGCACCAAGTGCAGTCAAGGTCGCGATCAGGAGCGACTCGCTGGGCGCAGACATCGAACGTTTCTCCGTAACGCGAGGAGGCGTCCCTTTGTGGTTTGGAGCCGCTTCGGGCGATGCCCGGGGGCAGTTGTTGCGGCTGATCAATACGGCCAAGGTGGATGGGCTCAATGCCGAGGATTTCGAGATTGCTGTCTTGCTCGGCGCGGTCAGGCAGGCCGAGAGCGGCGACCCTGCGGCCGTGAAACGGGCCGAGACATTGTTCTCTCGCATATTCGTCACCTACGCGCGCGCGCTCCAGCGTGATCCCAAGGTCGGAATCATCTATGTCGACTCCGATCTGAAGCCTGCGCCGACGCCGCCGATAATGCTGCTCGAGCAGGCCGCGGCGGCTTCGTCGCTTGCTGATTACGTTCGCAACCTTGGCTGGATG
>JANNDN010000036.1:0-4237 GCA_031387795.1 Sphingomonas sp. | reverse complement strand
GACCTGCTGCGCATCGAGCTGCCGCTCGACCACCATTTGCGTCGCGATACCGGCATGATCGGTGCCGACGACCCACAGGCTGTCCTTGCCCTGCATCCGTGCGTGGCGGACGAGGATGTCCTGCAGCGTGATGTCGAGCGCGTGGCCGATGTGGAGGCTGCCGGTGACGTTGGGCGGCGGCATGACGATCGTGAACGGCTCGGCGTCGGGGCGATCGGGACGGAACAGCCCCTCGCCTTCCCAATGTGCGTACCAGCGCGCCTCGATGGGCGCAGGTTCGAAGGTTTTGGGGAGATCGGTCATGGAGGGGGCGGTTAGCGGGGGGGGACACGGCGCACAACCGTTCGTCCTGAGTAGCTGCGTGAGCAGCGTATCGAAGGATCCCTCGATACGGGCCTTCGGCTTCGCTCAGTCCCTACTCAGGACGAACGGGTTGCCCTCGGTGTTACAGCGAACGCCCCGTGATCCGCTGCATCTCGCGCTTCACATGCTCGTCGATCATCGCCGGCAGATGCTCGTCGAGCCATTGCTTGAGGATCGGGCGGAGCATTTCGCGGATCATCGCCTCGAGCGGATTGGCGGCGGGCTGCGCCGGGGCCGCGGCGGCGACGCTTTGCAATTGCTCGAACGCCTGGCGGCTGTGGCCCGCGGCCTTGTCGTCGAGCAAGGGCTCGGGCGGCGGGTCCGAGGCGATCGGCTGATCGAGCTCCAGCACGTCCTCCTCATCCGCCTCGCCCGCGGCGTCGGCGGCGGCGATCGACGAAGCGGGAAGCACCGCGCGCAGCTCTTTCTCCTCCGCGATCACTTTCTTGATCGAGGCGAGGATGTCTTCCATTGACGGTTCGCGGCCGGGTGTCTGCATGGCTCGGATCATCGCTTATTGCGGCGGCAGAGTCACGCCTTGGGGCATTTCTTCGGGAGCGACGGTGCGCGTGGCCGCGGGCTCGTGCCGCGGATCGCTGGCCCAGTCGTTCCAGCTGCGCGCGACCGTCCGGTAGTTGCCGAGCGGGTCGTAAAGCGGGCCGCCGTCGAGACCAAGATCCTCCGCCTCGGCCTGACCCATGGCGTTCAACAGCTGGAACCCCGCGACGTAAGCATTGCGGCGGGCGCTGACCAACAGCACCTGCGAATTCAACAATTCCTGCTCGGCGTTGAGCACGTCGAGCACGGTGCGGGTGCCGACACTGCGCTCGGCCCGGGCGCCCTCGAGCGCAAGCTCATTGGCCTTGACCGCCACGCTGTTCGATTGGATCGCGCGCTGGGCGGCATCGAAATTGGCGAAGGCCGAGCGGGTCGTGGCGACGACCGCGCGCTCGGTGCCGATGACCGATTCGAGCAATTGACCCTCGAGCGCCTGCGCCTGGCGGGTTCGCGCCGCCGGCAGCCCGCCCTGAAAGATCGGCACCCGCGCATTGAAGCCGACGCTGGTCTGGGTGCCGCTGTCGGTCCCGACCGAAATCTGATTGTTGCCGAGCGAATTGACATAGGTACCGCTGACCACGCCCGACAAAGTCGGCAGGCGGCCGGCGCGGGCAATGCGGACGTCGTAACCGGCCGCGATCGCCTGGCGCGAGACAGCCGCGAGGTCGGGGTTGGCGGCGAGCGCGATCCGCACCCCCTCGTCGGCGGTGGCGGGGAGCGGCGGCAGCGGCGGCGGCGGCGCGAGCTGGCCCGGCGGGAAGCCGATGACCTGGCGATAGGTTGCCTCGCTGGTGGCGAGATTGCCCTGCACGATCGCCAGCTGCGAGCGACTGAGTTCGAGCCGCGCCTCGGACTGGGCAACGTCGGTGCGGGTCAAATCGCCGATCTCGAAGCGGTCGCTGGTCGCCTGGAGGTTGGTTTCGAGAACCTTCACCTGATTGGCGTTCAATTCGACGATCGCGCGGTCGCGGATGACATCCATGTAGGATGCGACCGCAAGGGTGAAGACATCGCCCTCGACCGCACGGAGCGAGGCGCGGCCGGCCTCGACCCTGGTTTCGGCCGCGCGGATCGAGTTGCGGGTCGCGCCGCCGTTGAAGATCGGATAGCTCAAATCGACCCCGGCCGAGACATTCGGCCCCTTGCCGCCGACGTCGAGGATGCCGCTGCGCGTGAGATCGCGGTTGAGCCCGATGGTGGCGCTGATCTGCGGGCGGCCGGCGGCGCGGGCGATGGCCACACCGGCATCGTCGACTTTAAGGCCCTCGCGCTCGCCGGTCAGCGTCGGGTTGGAGCGATAGGCCGAGATCAAAGCCTCGCGCAGAGTGTCGGCGCTGGCTGTACCGGCGAGAAGCAGGGCGGCAAGCCCCGCGACAAAAGCGTTTCGAACCCGCATCAGAAGACGAAGGCCCGTGGGCGCTCGAGACCGGGCAGCAGCGGAACCGCGGCGTCGCCGATGCTGCGCAGACCAAAACCCCCGCCCGACTGTACCCCGACCATCAGGCGGGTGACCCCGCGATCGGAGACGGCGGCGGCGAGGCGTCCGCCGACCGCGAGCTGGGCGATGACCGCGTCGGGCACCTTCTCGACCGCTCCGTCGATGAGGATGAGCTCGAAAATTCCGGCGGGTAGATCGCCTTCGCCAAGCGTCGCTTCGATCGCATCGACGCCGATCGCGCGCAACAGCGCGACCGCATAACCAGAACCGGTCCCGACGACGAGCGCGCGCTCGCCGGGGGCGGGTTCGAGCGACTGCAGCAGCAGGCCGAGCGCGGCCGGCGCCATCAGCCAGGCACCGTCGCCGAGCGGCACCGCACGGTCGCTGTAAGCGAGCGATTGCGCGGTCTCGGGGACGAAGCGCTCCCGCGGGGTCGAGCCCATCGCCTCCAGGATCAATGGATCGGCGATCCCCTGCGGACGAAGCTGGCTCTCGACCATGGCCGAGCGGGCCTCGGCGAATTCGTCTTTGCGGTCTTGAAAAGGCATGGCTGTTATATGACCATAATACAGCTGTGGTTCAAGGCGCTTTATCCGCCCCTCGTCGCTTCGCCAACCGCCATTCATCGAATCCGCGCGTCAGAATCGTTCCAGGGCGCGGGGGTTGACCGCGGGGCATGGCTCGCCGAAATGCCCCACTTGCTCCGGGGCCCGATGGCGGAGTGGTTACGCAGAGGACTGCAAATCCTTGCACGCCGGTTCGATTCCGGCTCGGGCCTCCACTCACTCGGCGGCGATTGACGGCGCCGCGCCGCGCACTATCGAGCGCGCATGGCCGACGCTCCCCCGCCCGCTTCCTCGCCCCTGCGCCAGTTGAGAATCGTCCTGTGGGTCGCGGTGGCGATCGCGGTCGCGCTCTATGCCTTGCTGATGCTTCGGCCCGAGACGCTGGGACGACCGGTCGCGGAGACGGCGGCGGAACCCGCGGCCGCCGCACCCTTCACTCTCACCGATGGCCAGGGCCGGCAATTCTCGAGCAGCGCGCTCGCGGGCAAGCCTTATGCGCTCTATTTCGGCTTCACCCGTTGCGGCGATGCCTGCCCGACGACGCTCGGCCGGATGGCCAGGCTGCGCGATCAGGCCGGCGGTCCGAACGCGTTCAATCTCGTCTTCATCACCATCGACCCCGACCACGATGGTCCCGCGCAAGTCGGCCAGTATGCGACTTTGTTCGATACGCCGATTATCGGGCTAACGGGTACAAAGGCGGCGATCGCCAAGGTCAAGCAGAACTATGGCATCCACGCCGGGCCGACGCCCCATGCGGGACCGGGGATGGAGATGGCGCACACCACCACCGTGCTGTTGTTCGACGCCAAGGGGCAGCGCGCGGGGTCGATTTCGCCCACGGACAGCGACGCCGCCGCGTTGGCCGCGCTCAAGCGCCTGACGGCTTGACCGATCCGCCGATCCTGACGCTTGGTGGCGACTTCTTCGATCCGGTCGCGCCGGCCGCCTTCCCCGCCTGCACCCCGCGCTTCCGCAACGAACGCGCGGCCGCGAGCGTCGGGCTTGGCGGGCGTGACGAAGCGTGGTGGGGAGCGCATTTCTGCCGTTTCGAGCCGCTGCCTGGAAATCTGCCGCAGCCGCTGGCGCTGCGTTATCACGGCCACCAGTTTCGCCATTACAATCCCGACATCGGCGACGGTCGCGGCTTCACCTTTGCCCAGGTCCGCGATGAGCGCGGGCGGCTGCTCGACCTCGGCACCAAGGGCTCGGGAACCACGCCCTACAGCCGCCATGCCGACGGGCGGCTGACGCTCAAGGGCGGAGTGCGCGAGGTGCTGGCGACCGAAATGCTCGAGGCGCTGGGCGTCAA
>JANNDN010000369.1:0-7960 GCA_031387795.1 Sphingomonas sp. | reverse complement strand
TGTTCGCCACCGAAGGCGTCGATTCGACCGCGGGCTCGAACATATTGCGCGGGTTCAAGCCGCCTTATGAAAGCACCGTCTCGGGCAAGCTCAAGCACGCCGGGGCGGGGATGCTCGGCAAGTTGAACATGGACGAGTTCGCGATGGGCTCGTCGAACGAGACCAGCCATTATGGTCCGGTGATCAGCCCGTGGCGGCGGGAGGGCAGCAACGTCGGCCTGACCCCGGGCGGAAGCTCGGGCGGGTCGGCGGCAGCGGTCGCGGCGGGGATCGCGCCCGGAGTGACTGGAACCGACACCGGCGGCTCGATCCGCCAGCCCGCGGCGTTCACCGGCATTTGCGGAATCAAGCCGACCTACGGGCGCTGCAGCCGCTGGGGGATCGTGTCGTTCGCCAGCTCGCTCGACCAGGCGGGGCCGATGGCGCGGACGGTGCGCGATTGCGCGATCCTGCTCGAGGCGATGGCCGGGTTCGACCCGCGAGATTCGACCTCGCTGAACCTGCCGGTGCCGCAATGGGAACGCGGTTTATCGAGTGATCTCAAGGGCAAGCGCGTCGGAATTCCCAAGGAATATCGGATCGACGGAGTGCCGCGCGAGATCGACGCTTTGTGGGAGCAGGGCATTGAATGGCTCAAGGATGCAGGGGCGGAGATCGTCGAGATCAGCCTGCCGCACACCCAGTACGCGCTGCCGACTTATTACATCATCGCGCCCGCCGAGGCCTCGTCGAACCTCGCCCGCTATGACGGGGTCCGCTACGGCTTGCGCGTCGAGGGGGTGAAGACGCTCGACGACATGTACGCCGCGACGCGGGCGGCGGGCTTCGGTGCCGAGGTCAAGCGGCGGATCATGATCGGCACTTACGTGCTGTCGGCGGGCTTCTACGACGCTTATTTCACCAAGGCGCAGAAGGTCCGCGCGCTGATCAAGCAGGATTTCGCCCGCGCGTTCGAGAAATGCGACGTCATCCTGACCCCGACCGCGCCCTCGGCGGCGTTCGGGATCGGCGAGACCACCGACCCGCTGGCGATGTATCTCAATGACGTGTTCGCGGTCCCGGCGAGCCTCGCGGGGCTGCCGGCGATGAGCGTTCCGGGCGGGCTCGACGGGCAGGGGCTTCCGCTGGGGCTACACCTGATCGGCAATGAATGTGACGAGCAAAGCGTGCTCGACGCGGGCCTCGCGATCGAGGAGCGGGCGGGATTCACCGCGCGGCCGGCCAAATGGTGGTGAGGGAACCGCTCCATAATGAAGGGATCGAGCTCGACCGGCGGATCGACCTCGTCAACGTCGTCTTCGGCGCGGCCTTGGGCGGCTATATCGGCGTGGTGATGACGCGCAAGGATCTGACGCTCGAACATTCGATCGTGCTGTGCCTGGTGCTGCTGATCACCGTCTGCCTGCTGGTCGCGATCCGCAACATCCTCCATGTTATTCGGGGCACCGCGAAGGGAACGTGGAAGCTGCCGATGCTGGTGGTGGCATTGGGGGTCGCGTTCTTCGCCTGGATCCGCGGCGACTCCTATCTCGACCTCGCGGTGCTGGTCCCGATCTTCATCGGCTGGGTGATTTCGTTCGTCGTCGTTTTCCTGGCCCACGTCATTTTCTGCGATCGGACCGAGCATGGGCGCTGAATTTCGGATCAAAGGCGACAGCGGCGAGTGGGAGGTCGTGGTCGGCCTCGAGGTGCACGCGCAGATCACCGCCACCGCATCGAAACTGTTCTCGGGCGCGGCGACCGCGTTCGGGGCCGAGCCCAATACGCAGGTGTCGCTGGTTGACGCGGCGATGCCGGGGATGCTTCCGGTGCTCAATCAGGAGTGCGTCCGCCAGGCGGTCCGCACCGGCCTCGCGCTCGACGCGGTGATCAACCGCTGGAGCCGCTTCGACCGCAAGAATTATTTCTACGCCGATCTGCCGCAGGGCTATCAGATCAGCCAGCTTTACCACCCGATCGTCGGCGAGGGCGAGGTCGAGATATTGCTCGACGAAAAGGATGAGGGTTCGACCAAGCAGATCGGGATCGAGCGCATCCACATCGAGCAGGACGCGGGCAAGCTGATGCACGACCAGCATCCGACGATGAGCTACGTCGATTTGAACCGCTCGGGCGTGGCGCTGATGGAGATCGTGTCGCGGCCCGACATGCGCTCGCCCGCCGAGGCCGGCGCTTTTTTGCGCAAGCTGCGCTCGATCCTGCGCTACGTCGGCAGTTGCGACGGCAATATGGAGGAAGGCTCGATGCGCGCCGACGTCAATGTCAGCGTGCGCAAGCCCGGCGGTGAACTCGGCACGCGGACCGAGACCAAGAACGTCAATTCGGTGCGCTTCGTGATGGCGGTGATCGAGCATGAGGCCAAGCGCCAGGTCGCGCTGATCGAGGGTGGCGGCGAGGTGCCGCAGGAAACGCGGCTTTACGATCCCGACAAGGGCGTGACGCGGTCGCTGCGGTCCAAGGAAGACGCGCACGATTATCGCTATTTCCCCGATCCCGATCTGTTGCCGTTGGAGCTGGACGATGCGTTTGTCGACGAGTGCCGCGCCTCGCTCCCCGAGCTGCCCGATACCAAGCGCAAGCGCTACGAAGGCCGCGGGATCACGCCCTACAATGCGAGCGTGCTGACCGCCGAGGTCGAGACCGCGCGCTGGTTCGACGAATTGCTCGAGGGCGGGGTTGAACCCAAGGCCGCGGCGAACTGGGTTTCGTCCGAATTGTTCGGCGCCTTGAACCGGCTCGGCACGTCGATCGAGGACAGCCCGGTGACCCCGGCGCGGGCGGCCGAGCTGCTCGGGCTGGTCGCCGACGGGACGATCAGCGGGACCATCGCCAAGAAGGTGTTCGAGATGATGCTCGAGAGCGGCGACGGCGCGGGCGAAATCGTCAAGCGCGAGGGCCTCACGCAGACCAGCGACACCGGCGCGATCGAAGCGGCGATCGACACGATCCTGTCACAGAATGCCGACAAGGTGGCGGAGTACCGGGCGGGCAAGGAAGCCTTGTTCGGCTTTTTCGTCGGTCAGGTGATGAAAGCGATGCAGGGCAAGGCCAATCCGCAGCTGGTCAACCAGCTATTGCGAGCGAAATTGGGATGAGGCGCCTCGCCCGGCTCGCGTTGCTGAGCCTGTTCATTCCATCGCTTGCACTGGCCCAACCGGCCACCCCGCCCAAACTCGTCATCGTCCTCGTCGTCGACCAATTGTCGGGCGATTTGTGGAATGAGTATCGCGGGCAGTGGAGCGGCGGGTTCGCGCGGCTTGCCGGGGGCACGGTCTATGCCAACGGCTTTCAAAGCCATGCCGCGACCGAGACCTGCCCGGGCCATGCCGCGATCTCGACCGGGGTTCGCCCCGGGCGCAACGGCATCGTCGCCAACGAATGGGTCGATCGCGCCGCGCCGCGCGCCGACAAGCGCGTCTATTGCGCCGAGGACGAACGGGTCGCCGGCACCACCAGCGACGATTATCGGGTGTCCGCCGTCCATCTGCGCGTTCCGACCATCGGCGATCGGCTGAAGCGCGCGTCGCCGGGGAGCCGCGTAATCGGTATTTCGGGCAAGGACCGCAGCGCCGCGATGCTGGCGGGGCAGAGCGCGGACCAAACGCTCTATCGCAAAGGCAAGGCCTTCGTTGCGTCGAATGTCGGCACCGCGCCGCCCAGCCTGGCGCCGCTCAATGCAGTCATGACCGCGCAGGTCGCCGCGGCCCAGCCGCCGCTCGAGCCGACGCCGTTTTGCGCCGCCAAGGCCAAACCGATCGCGGTCCCCGATCACGCGCCGGTCGGGGCGGGGGCGTTCGCGCGCCAGGCCGGGGACTGGAACGCCTATCGCGCGTCGCCGGCGTTCGACGGCGCGACCCTCGCGCTCGCCGCGGCGACGGTTCGCGACCTCAGCCTCGGCAAAGGCGGTTCGACCGACCTGCTCGCGGTCGGGCTCAGTGCCACCGACGCGGTTGGCCACGCGCTGGGCAGCGAGGGGCAGGAAATGTGCCTCAACCTGCTCTCGCTCGACCGCGATCTCGGCGATTTCTTCGCCCAGCTCGACCGTTGGGGGATTGATTATGCCGTGGCGCTAAGTGCCGACCATGGCGTCGCGGATTTGCCCGAGCGGGCGCGGCTCAACGGCGACCTCGAGGCGCAGCGGATCGACGACAAGCTGACTCCGGAGACGGTCAGCAGGGCGGTCCGCGCCAGGACCGGCCTCAAGGGTCCGATCCTCTATCCGTTCGGGATCGTCGGCGACCTCTATCTCGCCGCCGAGCTCCAAGGCGCCGACCGCGAACGCGCATTGGCCGCTGCGATCGCCGAATATCGCGCCCACCCGCAGGTCGAGGCGGTGTTCTCGAAAGCCGATGTCGCCGCCGCCGCGATGCCGAGCGGCGATCCGCGCCGCTGGTCCCTGATCGAGCGTGTACGGGTCAATTTCGACCCCGAGCGGTCGGGCGATTTCTATGTCGTCCTCAAGGACCATGTGACCCCGATCGGCCACGTCGAAGCGAGCGTTGCGACGCACGGCAGCCCGTGGGACCACGACCGTCACGTGCCGATCGTCTTCTGGCGCAAGGGCGGAGCACCGTCCTCGCCGCAAGCGGCGGTCGAGGCGGTCGATATCGCTCCAACCCTGGCGGCGATGCTGGGACTTGGGGTCGCTCGGGGCGAAATGGACGGGCGCTGTCTCGACGGGGCCGCGGGAGTCGTCTGCCCGACTCGCTGACGCGAGTTAAGTCACTGTCAATCATCGCTTTTCTTTCATCCTTGCATCGGGCATGAAAGGCCGGTTGCGGCGCGCCCATATCGGGCGATGGGCCGCCGCGGAGATTGTCTGATGCGCAGAAGGATTGCGGGACTTGCGCTGATCTCGGGGCTGCTCACGGGCTGCGTCGAGACCCGCCAATATGCCGACATGCAATTCACCCCCCCGCAGGGCGAGTATAAGCTGATCGTGCTTCGGCCCGATGTCAGCGTCGGATCGATCACCACCGGCGGGATGGTCGAGCCGCGCGCCGACTGGACCGAGCAGGCTCGCGGGCACATCGTCGATGCGCTCCGCGCGCAGCAGGCGGCGCTCGGCGCCAAGGTCGTCTTCATCCAGCGCCGCGACGAAATTCCGGGCGTAAGCGCGGATGAGATCGCCGAGGTCGAGCGGCTGAATTACGCGGTCGACCAGTCGATCGTGCTCCACAAATATCTCGGCGAATATCTGCCGACCAAGCGCGGCAAGGGGCTCGACTGGACGCTGGGCCAGGATGCGGTCCGGCTGGGCCAGAAATCGGGCTATGATTATGCTTTGTTCCTTCATGCCGAGGATCAGGTCGCTTCGACCGGGCGGATCGCCCTTGGATTGCTCGGCATCGCCGGCTGCGTCGTCGGCTTTTGCGCCCCCAATATCGGCGGCGCGACCCAGCTCAATTATGCTTCGCTGGTCGACCTCAAGACTGGCCAGGTGGTGTGGTTCAACGTCGTTCGCGCCGGCAGCCAGGTGCCGGGGATCAAATTCGGCGATTTGCGCAGCCGCGAGGGCGCCGAGCAGATGATCGAGCGGCTGCTCGGGCGGATGCGGGTCGGCGAGGCGGTTCGTCGCGCCCAGGCGCAGGAGCAGCGCTGATGTGCTGGCGCTGTGATCAACTGTCACGCCGGTCGCTGCTCGTCGGAGGCGGGGCCGCGGCCGCCGCACTCGTGACCGGAGCGGCGCAGGCCCGCATTTTGCCCAAGGACATGGTCCCGCTGATCGGCCCCGGCTATCGCCCGACCGAGAAGGACGAGCAGGGCCTGTGGCAGGCGATGGAGCGGGTCGAGGAGGAGATTGCGGGGTCGAACCTGCTGATCAAGGACCCGGCTTTGACCTCCTACCTCGGCGGGATCATCGGCGCGGTCGGCGGGCCGGCGGCCAGGGATTTCCGCATCTATCTGGCGCACATTCCCGAATTCAACGCGTTCATGGCCCCGACGGGGTTCGCGGTGGTATTCTCGGGCCTGCTCTTGAGGATGCGCAACGAGGCGCAGCTGGCGGGGGTGATCGCGCACGAATCCGGACACTTTTTGCGCCGTCACCAGATCCGCTCGTGGCGCGACATGCGGCGCAAGACCGACATCCTCGCGATCGGCTCGATGCTCGCCGGTGTCGCGGGCGGAGCGGCCGGGGTTTATACCGGCGATTACGTCCGGTTGGCGCAGCTCGGCGCGATGATTTCGTTGTTCCGTTACAGCCGCGGGATGGAGGCCGAGGCCGACGCGATGGGCGCCGCGCTGATGGAGCGAGCCGGTTACCCGCCGGTCGAGATGGCGCGCATCTGGCAGCAATTGGTCGGCGAACAGGATGCCAGCGCGCGCTACCGCCGCAAGCGCCGCGATCGCGGCTTCGACTTGTTCGCCACCCATCCCGCGCCCGAAAGCCGGATGGCCGATCTGCGCGCCACCGCGGCCGAGGTGACGGTAACGGGCAAAGCCTATGACGATCGCCGCGGCCGCTATCTGAACACCATCGGGAAAATCCGCCCGATGCTGCTCGACGATCAGGTCAAGCTCAACGACCCCGGCGCCAGCCAGTATCTGATCGAGACGCTGGCGCAGGACGGCTGGAACGGGCTTCTGCGCTTCAACGAGGGCGAGGTGTGGCGCTTGCGCAACCGCGCCGGCGACGATGCCCGGGCGGCGCAAAGCTATGCCGCCGCGGTCCTCTATCCCGACGCCCCCGCCGACGCCTGGCGCTGGCACGGCATCACGCTGATGAAGGCCGGTCGGACGCAGGAGGCCAAGGCCGCCTTCACGCGCTATCTGACGATGAAGCCTGATGCGCCCGACGCGGCCTGGGTGCGGCAGATGGTCGGCTGAGGAGACAAAGGATGAAGACGACGAAACTCCTCGCTTTGGCCCTCGCCGCGGCCGCGCTTCCGGCGTGCAGCTCGCTCGGGAGCGGCGAGTCCGGGATCAGCGAATATCGTTATGTCCCGGTCAAGCGGATCGCGGTCGGCAGCGGCGCGCTCACCGTGTCCTCGCCGCGCCCGTGGAATCGCCAGCGCGGGCAGCTGTTCCGCGACATCCGCGAGGTCGAGGACTGGACCCTGAACGGGCCGTTTCTCGACGGCATCAGCTTCGTCACCGGGCTCAAGGGCGGGCAGTATATCGTCTATCAGCGCAAGAGCGACGACCAGCAGGTGCCGAAATTTCGGTCCGACATGACCGCGCCCGAGATCGCGGCGATGCTCGAGAGCCTGTACCGGGTGCGCGGCGGGGCGATCGAGTTCAAGACGCTGGGCCTGCAGCCGCGCCAGTTCCTGGGCCATTCGGGCTTTCAGCTCGATTACGAGCATCTCGACACCGACGAACTGTGGCGCAAGGGCCGCGTCGTCGGGGCGGTCATCGGCGGTCGGCTCTACCTCATCCTCTACGACGCGGCGCGGAGCCACTATTACGACAATGCGCTGCCCGATTTCGAGGCAGTCGTGGCCTCGGCGCAATTGCGGCGATAGGCCGACCAAACCCGTTCGTGCTGAGTAGCCGGTGAGCCTGTCGAACCGGCGTATCGAAGCATTTCCTTCGATACGGGCCTTCGGCTTCCCCCGGGTCAGGCCCGGGGTCCGCTCAGTCCCTACTCAGGACGAACGGGGTGGGGGGAGCGCGAACGGGTTTGCGAGCGAACCTAACTCACCGGAGAGATCGGGGTGGACGGGGTTTCGGTATCCGGCGTGGATGGTGAGGGGATGTCGATGTCGGGCGCAGGTTGTGGCTCCTCCATCGGGGCTTCGCTCGGCTGACCCGGGCTTGCAGGCTCGGGCTGTTCGGGGGTTTCGGGTTCTAGCTGGGTCACGTGCTTCTCCTTCGCCTTGGAAAACGTATCGAAAGAGCAACTTGTTGCCTTGGGTCCGGCTTGCCCAATGTGCCACGGCTGGTATAGGCGCCGCTCTTTACGCGTCCGCGCGGGCGTGGCGGAATTGGTAGACGCGCTTGGTTTAGGTCCAAGTAT
>JANNDN010000368.1:0-3314 GCA_031387795.1 Sphingomonas sp. | reverse complement strand
CCGACCTGATCGACGGGATTGTCGATGGGGAGTGCCGGGCGAAGTTGTTGGCGCTGTTGCTTCCGAGGCCGCAATAATTCCGTCATCCCGGGCTTGACCCGGGATCCGCCTTTTCGTCCCGAGGAATCGAGGCAGGCAGACCCCGGCTCGGAGGCCGGGGTGACGGATGATGGCGCTTAGCCTATATCCCTCCTCGCCAGAGGGCCGGGCGGCCGCGGCGGGGACTTGTCTCCGGCGAGGAAAGTCCGGGCTCCATGGAACCACGGTGCCGGGTAACGCCCGGCGGAGCGGCGGCTTCGGCCAAGGCTTTAGGGACAGTGCCACAGAAAGGATTCCGCCCGCCTTCGGACGGGTCAGGTCGAAAGGGTGCGGTAAAAGCGCACCGCGTCTCCGGCAACGGCGGCGGCATGGTAAACCCCACCGGGCGCAAGACCGAATAGGGACGCTGCATGAGCCTGGTTCCGGCTCGGCGTCCGGGTTGGTCGCTTGACCCCGGATGCAAGTCCGGGGCTAGAGGAATGGCCGCACATCTGCTTTCGGGCGGAGGACAGAACCCGGCTTACAGGCCCTCTGGCACAATATTCTCACGCGGAGACGCGGAGACGCGGAGAAATGGACCTTCAGTGGCTCCTCCGCGTTCTCCGCGCCTCTGCGTGATTTCATTGCCAGCTTCCGCTGGCTAGAGTGGATCGATGGCCAAGCAGACGCGAAGAGACGACTGGGGATTTCCGCGCTGGCGCTCCTACGGCAAGGGGCGCGAGGCGGCGCGCATTCGTCTGTGCGACCGCGAGGGCTGCACCGAAGTCGGCGACCGGCCCGCGCCCAAGGCGCCCAACCGCCCCGAGCGCTGGTACTTCTGCCAGGCCCACGCCGCCGAATATAACAAGGGCTGGGACTATTTCGCGGGTCTATCGCCCGAGGAGGCCGCGCGCCGCGCGCATTCGGAGGAGCGCGACGCGAGCGGTTTCCGCCAGTCGGCGCAGTGGAAATGGGCCGGCCCCGGCGACGGCGACCGCAGCCGCGACGAGATGCGCGCGCTCGACGCGCTCGAGCTCGACGATGAGGCGGATTTCGCAGCGATCAAGGCGTCCTATCGCCGCCTTGCCAAGGCCAATCACCCCGACCTCAAGCAAGGCGACGCGGAAGCCGCCTTGCGCTTCAAGCAGGTTCAGGCGGCCTATGACGTGCTCAAAAAAGCCGAGGAGCGGCGGCTCGCTCTGGGCGAGACTAGCGAAAGCTAGGCGGCCGCGAACCGCGCCGCGGTCTGCTTGACCAAGGCGATCATGTTGGGGACGCCCTGGGTGCGGTTGGCGCTGAGGTGCTTGCCGAGTTCGAACGGGGCGAGGCATTCAGCGACGTCGAGGCCCGCGACCTCCGCGGCGGGCTTGTCCTGGACCGCGGTCAGCACCAGCGCGACAATGCCCTTGGTGATCGCAGCGTCGCTGTCGGCGAGAAAGTGCAGCAGCCCTTCGTCAACCGTCGGATAGACCCACACCGAGGCCGAGCAGCCGCGCACTTTCGTGGCGTCGGTCTTCAAGGCGTCGGGCATCGGCTCGAGGTTGCCGCCGAGGTCGATCAACAGCCGATAGCGGTCGTCGGCGTCGACGAAGCGATATTCCTCGAGAATGTCGGCGAGTGAGGGGAGGCCGGCCATGGCCGTCCGCTACGCGCTCAGCGGTCGCGGAGCGAATCGATTTCGCGGGCGAGGCTGTTTTCCTTTTCGACCGCGATCCGCTCGAGCACCTTCAACCGCTCCTTGAGTTCGCGCACCTCGTCGCGCAGGCGCAGGTTCTCGGCCTGCTCCTGCGGCTCGATCTCGCGCCCGTTGCGGCGATGGCCATATTTGGCGCGAAGCACCGAGGCGACCATTACCGCGACGACGATGATCGCGACCATTTCAAAGGGGTTCATCGCGGGGCTTTCTCTAGCTTGGCACGGAGCGGTCGCAGCGCCTCGATCTGGGCGGCGGTCTGGACCCCACCGTCGGTGACGATCTGCTCGAGCACCCGCACGCGCGCCTCGAGCTCGGTCGAGCGCGACGCATATTGCGCCGCTTTTTCCGCGGCCATTCCGGCTTCGACCTCGAGGTTCTTCTCGCGCAGCCGGAAATAGCGGTTGGCGATGATCATCAGCAATATCACCGGCAAGCCGATGATGATCAGCGCCAGGAAAACATTTTCTGGACCGTCCATTACGCGCGCCCTCCCTTGTCGGTGACCAGCGCATCGATCTCCCGCGCCAGCCGGCCCGGCTGGTCGGTCGCGATCCGCTCGATCGTTTCGAGGCGGTCCTTGATCGACCCCATTTCGGCGCGGAGCTGGGCATTCTCGCTCGACAGGAGCCTGATCCGCTCGACCGACTCCTGGTCGGTCTTGGGGTGGATCGCCATCCCCCAGCTGTTCTGCAGCGGATAGCCATTCTTGATCCTGATCCAGGTGTGGAGGAGCGAGCCGCCGACGCCGATGGCGACGATCACCACCACCAGCGGCAGGACCTTGAGGAGGAAATTGAACACTTGAACGACTTCGGGATCCATTACGAACCTTTCACTTACGAACGCAGATTGTCGATATCTTCGGCGAGCCGCTTGGCCGGGTCGGTGGCAATCCGTTCGAGCACCTTCAACCGCTCTTCAAGTTTGCCGACGGTGGCCTTGAGCTGCGCGTTTTCGGCGACCAGCGTCTTGGTTGCCGGATCACCAGAGGGGTCGCGCGGGTGAACGGTCTTGCCGCCCCATTCGTCTTCTAGTGGATAGCCGTGCTTGGCGCGGATCGCAGTGGTGATGACCCACGCGATCATGCTCATCGCGATAATTGCGATGACGAAACTTGGACCTCCGAAATTCATTCTTGCCCCCTGGAACCCTGGCTTAACGCAATTGCTCGATTTCGCGCGCCAGCGTGCGGTTTTCGCTGGTCACGAAGCTCTCGATATCGGCAAGCCGGCGATCGATGTCGCGGAAGCGCGAGCGAATGTCGCCGGCGGCGCGAGCCGGCGACGCCCGCACGCCCTGCCAGAATTTCTTCTCGTCGGCATTGTCGCCCTCGAAGCCGTACGGGCGCGTGGGCGCAACAAATCCGGCGATGAAATAGAAGGGCAGGATCGACCCGCCGCTCATGAACACCGCGGCGACGAAGCAGACCCGCACGAGGCTGACGTCGAAGCCGGTGTAATCGGCGAGCCCGGCGCACACGCCCATGACCTTGCCGTGGCGCTTGTCGCGATAGAAGCGGGTGCGGCTCGCGGGCTGCTCGGTCAGGCGGCCGTCGGCAGGCCCGGTGCGGGCGATGTCGTTGCGGTCCATCAGCTGCGCT
>JANNDN010000367.1:0-10543 GCA_031387795.1 Sphingomonas sp. | reverse complement strand
CTCACCGGCGAGGACGACCGCTGGGACCCGCGCTCCGAAGCCTTGCTGTTCGCCGCCGCGCGCGCCGACCATCTCGCCCGCACCATCCGCCCCGCGCTCGAGGCTGGACGGTGGGTGCTGTGCGACCGCTTTCTCGACAGCTCCCTCGCTTATCAAGGCGGTGCCGGCGGTCTGGGGATCGACGAGGTGCGGGCGATCAACGCCTTCGCGATCGGCGATACGATGCCCGACCGCACGCTCGTTCTCGCGCTGGCCGAGGGTGGTGCCCGCGCCCGGGAGCGCGACGATGCCGGCAGCGACCGGATCGGCGGACGGCCTGCGGCTTTTCACCAGAAAGTCGACCTCGCCTTTCGCCAGCTCGCCGCCGATGAGCCAGAGCGCGTGCACCTGATCGATGCGTCGGGCGACCGCGACGAGGTAACCCGGCGCCTGCTCGACGCGCTATCGGACCTGCTGCCATGATCGCCGGTCAGGATCGCGCGCTTGCCCAGTTCGCCGAGGCGTGGAGCACCCGGCGGCTCCACCACGCCTGGCTGCTCGCGGGTCCCAAGGGAGTGGGCAAAGCGAGCTTCGCCGCCGCCGCCGCCCGGCGCGTGCTGGCCGAGGCTGCGGGACCCGCGTTCGATCTGCCCGGGCTCGAATCGCCCGCCGATCACCCGATGGTCAAATTGATCGACGCCGGAAGCCATCCCGACATGCGCTTGCTGCAGCGATTGCCCAAGGAGAAGGGTGATGGCCTGGCGCGCGACATCACCGTCGATCAGGTGCGCAAGCTCGGCGAGTTCACGGGCATGTCCGCGGCGATGTCGGACTGGCGAGTGGCGGTCATCGACGCGATGGACGACATGGCGGGGGCGGGCGCCAACGCGCTCCTCAAGATGATCGAGGAACCGCCGCCCAAGACGCTGTTTTTCCTCGTCAGCCACGCCCCGGGGCGGTTGTTGCCGACGATCCGCTCGCGCTGCCGCAGGCTCGAGTTCCAGCCGCTCGGGGATGACGCCATGGCGGCGGTGCTCGCAGAGCAGGCGCCGGCGCTGAGCACAGCCGAGAGGGTCCGGGTCGCGGGCATGGCGATGGGTTCGGCGGGGCGGGCGCTGGCGCTGGTTGAACTCGACCTCGCCAAGCTCGAGGATCAGGCGATCGCGATCCTTCGCCAAGGCGACCCGACCAACAAAAGGCGGTCGGCGCTGGCGACCGAATTGGGCAAGAAGAATGCGGCCGAGCGCTATGCCGCCTTCCTCGAACTCGCCCCGAGCCTGATCGCGCGCGAGGCGAAGCGGCTGAGCGGCGCCCCGCGCGAACGGGCGCTCGATGCTTATGGGCGGGCGCGCGTGCTGGCGGCGATCGCGCCGCGCCTCGTGCTCGACCCGGCGGCGACGGTGTTCCAGCTCGGCGGGATCATGGCCGCCATTCTCGAATTGCCGTCCTTGAAGCGCTAGAAGGGCGCGGGTAGGGGAGCGGCCATGGGCGACCCCTATTATCTCACCACCGCGATCAGCTATCCCAACGGGCCGCCGCACATCGGTCACGCGTACGAAGCGATCGCCGCCGACGCCATCGCGCGGTTCCAGCGGTCGCTCGGGCGCGATGTGCGGCTGGTCACGGGCACCGACGAGCATGGCCTCAAGATGGTCCAGGCGGCGCGAGCGGCAGACCGCGATACGCTCGAATATGCCGACGAAATGTCAAACCGTTTCCGTGAGATGTGCGCAAAACTGAATATCTCATACGATGACTTCGTGCGCACGTCGGAGGACCGCCACCACCGCGCCAGCATCGTCTTGTGGGAAGCGATGGAGAAAGCGGGCGACCTCTACCTCGACCGCTACGAGGGCTGGTATTCGGTCCGCGACGAGGCCTTTTACGACGAAAGCGAGCTGATCGACGGGGAAGGGGGCGACAAGGTCTCGCCGCAGGGCACGCCGGTCGAGTGGACCGCGGAGGAAACCTGGTTCTTCCGCCTGTCCAAATATCAGGAGCCGCTCCTCGCGCTTTATCGCGACCAGCCCGACTTCATCCGCCCCGACAGCCGCCGCAACGAGGTCATGCGCTTCGTCGAGGGGGGCCTGCGCGATCTCAGCGTGTCGCGCACCAGCTTCGATTGGGGGGTGAAGGTGCCGGGCTCGCCCGACCATGTGATGTACGTCTGGGTCGACGCTCTGACCACGTACATGACCGGGGTCGGCTTTCCCGACGACCAGGCGCAATTCGAGCGCTTCTGGCCCGCGAACCTGCACCTCATTGGCAAGGATATCGTCCGCTTTCACGCGGTTTACTGGCCGGCGTTCCTGATGTCCGCGAACCTGCCGCTGCCGCGCCAAGTGTTCGCGCACGGCTTCCTGCTCAGCCGCGGGGAGAAGATGTCGAAGAGCGTCGGCAATGTTGTCGACCCGACGGCCCTGGCCGAGCGCTTCGGGGTCGACGCTTTGCGCTATTTCCTCCTCCGCGAGGTCAGTTTCGGACAGGACGGCAGCTATAGCGCCGAGGCGATCGTCGCCCGAGCCAATAGCGAGCTCGCCAACAGCTTCGGCAATCTGGCGCAGCGGACATTGTCGATGGTGCACAAGAACCTCGGCGGCGTGATTCCGGCGGCGGGCGATAGCGGCGCGGATTCCATTTTGCTCTCGCAAGTTACCGATGCGGTCGAGAACGGCGTTCCGCAAGCCTTTGAGGAGTTTGCCTTTTCGCATGGGATCGAGGCTTGGATGCGGGCCGTCTTCGCGTGCAATGCTTACGTCGACGAGGCCGCGCCGTGGGCGCTGCGCAAGACCGATCCCGAGCGGATGGCGGCGGTGCTCGGAACGCTCGTCGTCGCGATCCGCAAGCTGGCGATGGCAATTGCGCCGATCATTCCCGATTCCGCCGCTCGGCTGATCGCCGCCATCGACGCCGGGGAGGAGGGCAATCCTATTGACCAACCCGTCCCTCTTTTCCCGCGCCTCGAGCTCGAGGAAGGCGAGGCAAGCGAGTGAGGCTGATCGATAGCCACTGCCACCTCAATTACGAGGGGCTTGCCGAGCGCCAGGGCGAGGTGCTTGCGGCAGCGCGCGACCGCGGGGTCGAGGGCTTTCTCAACATCTCGACCCGGCAGAAGGAATGGGACGCGGTCATCGCCACCGCCGAGCGCAACGCGGACGTCTGGGCCACCGTCGGGGTTCACCCGCACGAGGCCGACGCGCATCCCGACCTCGGCGCCGCGGCGCTGATCGAAGGCGCCGACCACCCCAAAGTGGTCGCGATTGGCGAATGCGGTCTCGATTATTTCTACGACAAGTCCGACCGCAAGGCGCAGCGCGAGCGGTTCGCGGCGCATATCGAGGCGGCGCGGGCGACCGGGCTCCCGCTCGTCATCCACACCCGCGACGCCGAGGACGACACCGCGGACGTCTTGACGGCAGCGGCGCGGGAAGGGGGCGTCGGTGGGGTGCTCCACTGCTTCACTGGCTCGGCCGACTTGGCGCGCAAGGGGCTCGACCTCGGCTTTTACGTCTCGCTGTCGGGGATCGTGACGTTCAAGAACGCGGCGGACCTCCAGGACACGGCCAAGTGGATTCCCAAGGACCGGCTGCTGGTCGAAACCGACAGCCCGTTCCTCGCCCCCGTCCCCAACCGCGGTAAGACCTGCGAGCCGGCATTCGTCGCCGACACCGCGGCGTTCGTGGCCGAGCTTCGCGGGGAGGACCCCGACGCGTTGGGCGAGCAGACGACCGCCAATTTCTTCCGCCTCTTCGCCAAGGCGGCTGCGTGAAGGTCCGCATCCTCGGTTGCGGAACGTCGACCGGGGTCCCAAGGATCGGCAATGAGTGGGGCCTGTGCGACCCCGCCGAGCCGCGCAACCGGCGGCTGCGCTCGTCGATCCTGGTCGAGAGCGAGGGCAAGAGGGTGCTGGTCGATTGCGGCCCCGATCTGCGCGCGCAATTGCTCGAGGCGGATGTCAGCACGCTCGACGCTTTGATCGCCACCCACGAGCATGGCGATCATGTCCACGGCATCGATGACCTGCGCCCCGTCGCGGCGGCGATCGAGGGCCCGGTGCCGGTCTACGGCCGCGCCGAAACGCTCGAGGCGTTGCAGCAACGCTTCGCTTACGCCTTCGTGCGCTCCGAATTCTACCGCCCGATCGTGGAGGCGCGGGCGCTTGGGCAGGAGCTCGCGATCGGCGGCATGACGATGCGCTTTGTCGATCAGCCGCATGGCAAGATGACGTCGCTCGGCCTGCGCTTCGACGAGGGTGCGCATTCCATCGCTTACGCGGTTGATTTCAACGATTTCACCGAGGAGATGGCCGCGCTCTACCAAGGCGTCGATGTGCTCATCGCGGACTGTTTGACCCGCACCCCGCATCCGACCCACGCGCATCTGGACGCGGTGCTCGGCTGGGCTCGTGACTGTCGGGTAGGGCGGCTTTATCTGACGCATATGGGCAACGGCCTCGATTATCGCACTTTGGCCGACGAACTGCCGGAGTGGGCGGCGCCGGCGCACGACGGGCTGGAGATTGTCGTGTGACCAACGACCTGATGCTCGGCGGCGTTTACTTGCTGATGGCGATCATGCTCGTGCTCGGCTCGTTGATGTCGCGGCGCGAGCCTGTCGCCAAGCTTGTGACCATGGCGATGGCCTGGATTGCGATCCTCGGAGCCGGGTTCATCCTGTTCACGTTCCGCGATAATTTCGGCTGGGTGACTCAACGGCTTCGGGCAGAGGCGTTCGGAACTCCGGTGGTTCAGGCCGGCCAGACGCGGATCCCGATGGCGGTCGACGGGCATTTCTGGGTCGACGCGACGCTCAACGGCCGCGCCATCCGCTTCCTCGTCGACAGCGGCGCGACGATGACCACGGTCGACCGGGCGACCGCGACGGCCGCGGGCGTCACGATCGCGCCGCGCGCCGATCAATATGTCCGCACCGGCAATGGCATCATCCGCGTCGCCCGGGGACAGGCACGCAGCCTCGCGGTCGGCGGCATCGAGCGCACCGACGTCGCGGTGCAGATTTCCGAGCGTGACAGTCTCAACGTGCTCGGAATGAATTTCCTGTCGTCGCTCGACCGCTGGGGGGTCGAGGGGCGCTGGCTGGTCCTCGAAGGTTGAAACACACCTCTGCTACGGGAATACTTTACATAATGCATATTATCATACTTTCGGATCAGGGCCGGTTTCCCTCTCGGGGAAGCCCTTTCGAGCGTGCCAGATGAGCCTCGAACGGCTGGCGGCGATCATGGCGCGGCTGCGCGATCCGATCCGTGGCTGCGACTGGGATCGCGCGCAGACCTTCGCGACCATCGCTCCCTACACGATCGAAGAAGCCTATGAGGTCGCCGACGCGATCCAGCGCGGCGACATGGATGCGCTCGCCGACGAACTTGGCGACCTTCAACTTCAGGTCGTCTTCCACGCGCGCATGGCGCAGGAAGCCGGCCACTTCAGCCTCGATGACGTCATGGAGCGCGTCTGCGACAAGCTCGAACGCCGCCACCCGCATATCTTCGGCGATGCCACAGACAGCCCCGGCTGGGAGGAATTGAAAGCCCGCGAGCGCCAGCAATCGCCCGATTCCAGTGCCTTGGCCGGCGTTGCAATGGCGCTCCCTGCACTCGAACGCGCGGCCAAGCTGCAGCGGCGGGCAGCGCGTACCGGCTTCGACTGGCCCGACGCCGCGGGACCGCGCGCCAAAATCGACGAGGAATTGGGCGAGCTCGACCGCGAAAGCGAAACCAAGGCGCGGACGGAAGAGCTCGGCGACCTTCTATTCGCCGTCGTCAATCTCGCACGGCATCTTAACGTCGATGCGGAAGCGGCTTTGCGCGATGCCAATCGCAAGTTCGAGCAACGATTTCGGGCGATCGAGGGCGAGCCCGGCTTCGCGGCCATGTCGCTCGAGGAGAAAGAAGCTTTGTGGACCGCGGCGAAGGCGGCTCAGCGCGCCACCGACGCCTGAAAACGGTCCCAATTGTCGGCCGACAGCCGCACCTTCAAGCGCACCTCGTCGCCGTCGAACGATTGATCGATGACCTCGCCCCGCGAATGCAGCCAGGCGATGCGCTCGCCCGCGCTGGACGACAAAGTGACGTCACGAATGATCTCGCCGCTGCGCAGCCGCTCGGCCATCCCCGCGCGGAGCGCGTCGAGCCCCTCGCCGCTGACCGCCGAGATCGGCACCGCGTCGCCGCGCCGTTCGGCTTCGCCCAGCAGCCGCTCGCGCTCGTCCGCATCGAGCAGGTCGATCTTGTTCCACGCCTCGAGCCGTGCCGGTGATTCGATTTGATCAAGCCCGAGTGACGCCAAGACGTCGGCGACGTCATCGGCCTGTGCGTCGCGGTCGGGGTGCGCCATGTCGCGGACGTGGACCAGCAGATCGGCCGAAGCGACCTCCTCCAGCGTCGCCCGGAACGCCGCGATCAGCTCGGTCGGAAGCTCGGACACGAACCCGACGGTGTCAGACAATATGACCTTGTCCATCCCCGGCAGGCGGATGTCGCGCATTGTCGGGTCGAGCGTCGCGAACAGCAGATTTTCGGCGAACACGCCCTCGCCCGTCAGCCGGTTGAACAGGGTCGATTTGCCGGCATTGGTGTAGCCGACCAGCGCGACCACCGGCCACGGCGCGCGCTGGCGCCGCCCGCGGTGGAGCGTGCGGGTGCGCTTGACCGCCTCGAGCTCGCGGCGGATCTTGGCCATGCGGTCGCGGATCAGGCGGCGATCGGCCTCGATCTGGGTCTCGCCGGGACCGCCGAGGAAGCCGAAGCCGCCGCGCTGGCGCTCGAGATGGGTCCAGCTGCGCACCAATCGCCCCGCCTGGTAATCGAGATGCGCGAGTTCGACCTGCAATCGCCCTTCGGCGGTCGCCGCCCGCTCGCCGAAAATCTCGAGGATCAGGCCGGTGCGGTCGATAACCTTGGTCTTGCTTTCCTGTTCGAGGTTCTTCTGCTGGATCGGGGTCAAGGCACTGTCGACGATCAGCAGCTTGGCGTCGCTGGCCCGCGCGAGCTCGGCGATCTCCTCGATCTGGCCCTTGCCCATCAGGGTCCCGGCACGGACGGTGCGAACGCGAACGGTCTTCGTATCGGCAACAGTGACCCCGATCGCTTCGGCCAGACCCCGCGCTTCTGACACCCGCGCTTCGGACGAACGGCGGGCGGCGGAGCGCGGAAGTTCGGGCACGACGATGATCGCGCGCTCGCCGCGGGCGACCTCGACGACGCCACTGCCCTCGAACGTGCTCAACGCATCACTCGTCGTCGCGCTTGTCGGCGATTCCGAGCGCCTTCAATTTGCGGTGAAGCGCCGAGCGTTCCATCCCGATAAAGGTCGCGGTGCGCGAGATATTGCCCGAGAAGCGGCGGATCTGGATGCGCAGATACTCGCGCTCGAAGCTCTCGCGCGCCTCACGCAGCGGGCTGCCCATGATGGTCATCGTCGGCCCCGGTCCCGAGGGGCCCTGCTGCTCGATGATCTCGGGCGGCAGCAAGTCGACCTCGAGGCAAGAGGTGCGGTCGCCGGGCGCGAGGATGAGCGTGCGCTCGATGATGTTGCGAAGCTGGCGAATGTTGCCCGGCCAGTCGTGGGCCTGGAGCGCTGCCATCGCTTCCTCGCTGACGGTCGGCATCGCCAGGCGCCGCTCGGCCGCGATCCGGGCGAGGAAGTGACTGACCAGCTCGGGAATGTCCTCGCGCCGCTCGCGCAAGGCCGGGAGCCGGACCGGCACCACGTTGAGGCGGTAGAACAAATCTTCGCGGAAGCGCCCCGCGCCGATCTCGTCCTGCAGGTTGCGCGAGGTAGCGGAGAGGAAGCGGACATCGACCTTGACCGGGCGTTGGCCGCCGATGCGGTGATAGCTCTGGTCGGTGAGGACGCGCAGGATCTTGCCCTGGGTAGTCAGCGGCATATCCGCGATCTCGTCGAGGAACAGGGTCCCGCCATGGGCATGTTCGAGCAGGCCGGGGCGAACTTCCCCGCCCTCCTCGCTGCCGAACAATTCCTCCTCGACCCGCTCGGGGCTCATCGTCGCCGCGGAGACGACGATGAAACGGGCGCGGGCACGCGGGCTCCACTGATGGATCATCCGCGCCGCGATTTCCTTGCCGACTCCGGCGGGGCCCGAAATCAGCACCCGGCTGCCGGTCGGCGACACGCGCTTCAATATCGCGCGAACGGTGTTGATGACGACCGAGCTGCCGTGGAGCTGATCCTCGTGCCCGACCTGCCGGCGCAGCACCTCGTTCTCGCGGCGCAGCGCCTCGGTCTCGGTCGCGCGGCTGACCAGATAGAGCAAGCGCTCGGCCTCGAACGGCTTTTCGATGAAGTCGATCGCGCCTTCGCGGACCGCGGCGACCGCGGTGTCGAGATTGCCATGGCCCGAGATCATCAGCACCGGCAGCGTCGAATCGCGGCGCTTGATCTCCTGCAGCAGCTGCAATCCGTCGAGCCGCGACCCCTGGAGCCAGACGTCGAGCAGGACCATTGCCGGGCGGCGGTCCTCGATCGCCTCGAGCGCGGCATTGCTGTCGGCCGCGGTGCGCACAGAGTAGCCCTCGTCCTCGAGCACGCCACTGACGAGATCGCGGATGTCGGCCTCATCGTCCACGACCAGGATATCGAGCGCCATTTATTCTCCTCGTGCCGTGCGGTTGGGGTCATCGCCGGCAATTGCATCGCCATCGTCATCATCGTCTTGCGGCGCGCCGTCCGGATCGCCTTCGATCGCCGCCAGCTTGGCGATATCGAAACCGATGCGGACGTGGGTGCCGCCTCCTGAACGATCGAGGAAGGCGATTTCCCCCATATGTTCCTCGACAATTTTCTTGACGATCGCGAGGCCGAGGCCGGTGCCGCGAACGCGGGTCGTCATATAGGGCTCGGTAAGGCGCTCGCGGTCTTCGGGCAGGCCGATCCCGGTGTCGAGCACATCGATGATCAACTGGCCGCTCTCCTCGTGGAGCCGGAGCTCGACGCGGTCGCCGGCAAGGCTGTGCTCGCCGCGGTTGCGCCGCCCCTCGATCGCCTCGACTCCGTTCTTGACCACGTTGGTCAGCGCCTGGCCAAGCTGGCGGCGGTCGCACACCAGCTCAAAATTGCCCTCGTTCGGCTCGAGCACGAAGGTGATCGCGGGGTGCGCTACCTCGTGGAGAAACAATGCCTGGCGGGCGATGTCGTGGACGTTCTCGAGCTCGAATACCGGCTTGGGCATGCGCGCAAAGTTCGAAAATTCGTCGACCATGCGGCGCAAATCGCCGACCTGGCGGACGATCGTCCCGGTCAGTCGCTCGAAGGTCTCCTGGTCGTTTGGCACCTCCTTGCCGAAGCGGCGCTGGAGCCGTTCGGCGGCGAGCTGGATCGGGGTCAGCGGGTTCTTGATCTCGTGCGCGATGCGCTGGGCGATGTCGGACCAGGCGGCGCGGCGCTGGTCGCCAAGCTGATCGGTGATGTCGTCGAAGGTCAGCACCGAGCCGTCGGGATAGCGCACCCGTTTGACCGCGAGGATGCGCTGGTGCTGGTCGGCGCCGACGGTGACATTGGCCTCGGACTGGTCGCCGGCAAGGAATTCGCCGAGCTCGCCCGAGACCTTGGGCAGCAATTTGCCCTCGACGTTGGACTGGCCCCGTTCGAGCAATGTCTCGGCCGAGCGGTTGACGAGGAGGATGCGCCCCTTGGTATCGAGCGCGACGACCCCCGCGGTGACGCTCGACAGCACCGCCTCGATGAACGCGCGGCGGGTCTCGAGCTGGGTGTTGGCGGTGCGCAGCGCGTTGGTCTGCTCCTCGAGCCGCTCGGTCATTCGGTTGAAGGCGGTGGCAAGGGTCTGAATTTCATCCTCAGTCTCACTGACTTTGACGCGTGCGGTGAAGTCCCCCTCCTCGATCCGCCCCGCTGCCCCGACTAGCTCGCCAACGGGCCGCACCAGCCGATCGGCGAGCTTGAGTGCCGTAGCGATCGCCAAGCCAACGATGATCAGGGCTCCTAGAAACAATGCGGCGTTGAAACGCAGCTGGTTGGTGCGAGACTTCTCGAGCAGGGCGCGATAATCGTTGACGACTGCTCCAGCGCGCTTGAATTGTTCTCGAAGTTGAGGGTCGAAAACGCGTGAGGCATAGAGATACGTCTCGTCGCCGACCGGGATTTTGGTGAGCGCGCCGATCCGGTCGTTTGAACTGACTTCGACGACTTCGCGATCCCGCAGCTCAGCGAGCTTGTCTGCCGGGATGACCTTGTCCAGCGGACGATTA
Source organism: Sphingomonas sp. (assembly GCA_031387795.1). GTDB lineage: Bacteria > Pseudomonadota > Alphaproteobacteria > Sphingomonadales > Sphingomonadaceae > Sphingomicrobium. Next base: position 318 of record JANNDN010000367.1, on the reverse strand, counting down.
TACGGATTGACGAGCACCAGCGTGCGGATTTGCTTGTCGGGTCCGTACGTGAAGATGATGGCCTCGGACAATTCGCGATTGAGCACCTGAAGCTTTGCGAAGGCCTCGACAAACCGCGGGTCGTCATACGTTGTCTGGCGCAGATAATCCGCGACGTTTCCAGCCGCCGTCTGAGTCTGGGAAGCGACCCGTTCCACCTCGCGGGTGTAGGTGCCCTGTGCCACCTGCGCCGTATTTTCGATCATGTTGCGAGCACGGTCGGAGAACCAGAATTCGAGCCCGCTCTGGAACAACAAAGAGGCGAAGATGGCGACGATC
>JANNDN010000292.1:0-2984 GCA_031387795.1 Sphingomonas sp. | reverse complement strand
TCGTCCATCGCTTCCTCAACGCGTCAGCAGTGCCTTCAGCGTCCGTCCCAATTCCGACGGACTCGGCGAGACCGTGATCCCGGCCGCTTCCATCGCCGCGATCTTCGATTCGGCGTCGCCTTTGCCGCCCGACACGATCGCTCCGGCATGACCCATCCGACGGCCCGGCGGAGCGGTGCGGCCGGCGATGAACCCTACGGTCGGTTTTTGACGGCCGCGTTTCGCTTCGTCGGCGAGGAATTGCGCGGCGTCTTCTTCCGCGCTGCCGCCGATTTCGCCGATCATGATGATGCTTTTGGTGGCCTCGTCAGCGAGGAACATTTCGAGCATATCGATGAACTCGGTGCCCTTGACCGGATCGCCGCCGATGCCGACCGCGGTCGACTGGCCGAGGCCCTCGTTGGTGGTCTGGAACACCGCTTCATAGGTCAGCGTGCCCGAGCGGCTGACGATCCCGACATTACCCTTCTTGAAGATGTTGCCGGGCATGATCCCGATCTTGCACTCATTGGGGGTCAGCACGCCGGGACAATTGGGCCCGATCAGCCGCGAGCCCGACCCGCACAAGGCGCGCTTGACCTTGACCATGTCGAGCACCGGAATGCCCTCGGTGATGCAGACGATCAGCGGCACCCCCGCCTCGACCGCCTCGAGGATCGAATCCGCGGCGAACGGCGGTGGCACGTAGATCACGGATGCGTCCGCGCCGGTCGCCGCGACCGCTTCCGCGACCGTGTCGAACACCGGCAGCCCGATGTGCGTGGTCCCGCCCTTCCCCGGCGTCACGCCCGCGACCATCTGGGTCCCGTAGGCAAGCGCCTGCTCGGTATGAAAGGTGCCGGTGTCGCCGGTCATCCCCTGGGTGATAACCTTGGTATTGCGGTCGACCAAGATGGACATTCAAATCTTCTTTCGATGAAGCGACACGATCAGAACGATGACGCTAAAAATGCTAACAGTGGCACCCAGGATTACCGCCATAAACGCGTAGGCTGCGCCATTGCCCATTTCTGGAGGCAAGGTGGCCTCATTCGCTAACCCAGCTATGGACAGGATACCCACCCCCGCTGCGGTCAAATCCTTAGCGTACGAACTGACCCGTTCGTGGATCAACCACAGCACGCCCGCATACGCTGCCAAAGGCAAAATCAAAGTGATGGCAATAAGAGCAATCATGTGATCACGCGAGGCTTCCGTCCATCGACTTGCACGCGTCGAGCAGCTCGCGGACCGCGTCGACGCTGACCTGGAAATTCTTCTTCGTCTCGCCCTCGAGGTCGATCTCGATGATTTCCTCGACGCCATTCGCGCCAAGCACCGCCGGCACTCCGACATACAGGCCGTTGAGCCCGTATTTTCCCTCGACATAAGCGGCGCACGGCAGGATCCGCTTCTGGTCGCCGAGATAGGCCTCGGCCATGGCGATCGCGCTGGTCGCGGGGGCGTAATAAGCGCTGCCGGTTTTCAACAGCGCGACGATCTCGCCGCCCCCAGCGCGGGTGCGCTGGACGATCTCGTCGACCCGCGCCTTGCTCGACTTGCCCATCTTGACGAGGTCGTCGACCGGGATGCCCGAAATGGTGGTGTAGCTGGTCACCGGCACCATGGTGTCGCCATGGCCGCCCAGAACGAAGGCGTTGACGTCCTTGACGCTGACCCCGAACTCCCACGCCAGAAAGGTTGCGAAGCGCGCGCTGTCGAGCACGCCCGCCATACCGACGACTTTGTGATGCGGAAGACCGGAAAATTCGCGCAGTGCCCACACCATCGCGTCGAGCGGGTTGGTGATGCAGATCACGAAGGCTTGCGGGGCATAGTCCTTGATGCCCGCGCCGACCGCTTTCATGACCTTCAAGTTGATGCCGAGCAGATCGTCGCGGCTCATGCCTGGTTTGCGCGCGACGCCGGCGGTGACGATGACGACGTCGGCCCCGGCGATGTCCTTATAATCGTTGGTTCCGATGATCCTGGCGTCGAAGCCCTCAATCGGTCCGCATTGCGACAGGTCGAGCGCTTTGCCCTGGGGCATTCCCTCGGCGATGTCGAACAAGACGATGTCGCCCATCGCCTTCTTCGCGGCGAGGTGGGCGAGCGTGCCGCCGATCATTCCGGCGCCGATGAGGGCGATCTTCTTGCGAGCCATGACTGGGCCTGGAGACCTTTCTGTTATGTCGGCGATCCGCAGGAGTCGCCGCTTCGGGAAGCGCGGCGCCCGCTTAGCGGTGCGGCTGGCGACGGGCAACCGCGCGCCGCCCCGTTCGTTGGAAGGGAATTCGGTCAAACAGGACCATAACGGCGGTCAAGCGCCATTCATCCGCTTAGGCCTAGAGCCTGAGCACAGGAGAAATTCTTTATGAAACAGATATTTGCGATCTTAGGAGCATGCGCTTTCGTTGCGTCAGGACCGGCGCTCGCCAAGTCCGAGCACGCCCATGGCCATGGCAAGGGTCACTCCAGCCATTCCTCTCACGCCGCGATGAGCCACGGCAAACACGCCCAGCACTCCAAGCACTCCAAGGCGAGAATGTACGGTTACAGCGCGCGGGGTTGTCCTCCGGGCCTCTCCAGGCACGAGGGCTATTGCATGCCCCGCGGCCAGTTCAAGAGAATGTACCGTTCGGGTCAGCGTTATCCGACGCAATATGGAAGCCAATGGTCCTACAACCAGATCCCGCAGGACCTGCGCGGCCAGTACGGGTTCAACCAGAATTCACGCTATTATTATGGCGACGGCTACATCTATCAGGTCGACCCGCGCACCATGCTGATCCAGCAGGTCGTCAACGCGATCATGCGCTAGAGCGAACGCGCTTCTGGGAAATATGGGCCGCGGCAGCAATGTCGCGGCCCTTTTCTTTGGCCCGCCCGCCATGCTAGCGCCGCCCTAGAGCAGGAGCGCGTTTCGTGGCCGAATTCACCCTTCCGAAGAACAGCAAGATCGTTCGCGGTCGCGACTGGAAGGCCGAGGACGGCAAAAAGCTGCG
>JANNDN010000259.1:0-2489 GCA_031387795.1 Sphingomonas sp. | reverse complement strand
GGCAGGGCCGAGCGCTCGACCTCGAGCAGCTGCCCGCGCAAGGCCTCCGCGGCGTTGCGGTCGTCGATGCCTTCGAAGCGGGCGACGGGCATCTTCCCCGCGCGCACCGCGATCAGCCGGCGGAGCTGGCCGCCGACATGGACCTGATCCTGCGCCACGAGACTGTCGATGCTGTCGCTGAACAGCTTGAGCCGCACCTCGCCCTTGATGCCATGGGCGCCGGCGACCGCGGCAAGCGCGATCTTTCCTCCCCGGGACGGGGAGGTGGCAGCCGCAGGCTCACGGAGGGGGTTGGCCACGTTTGGCACGCCCCCTCCACCGCCCTGCGGGCGGTCCCCCTCCCCGTTCCGGGGAGGAACCAACTACTTGGCCTTTTCTTCGGCCGCCTCGGTGCTCTCGGCAGCGGCTTCCTCGGCCGGAGCTTCATCAGCCGGAGCTTCGTCAGCCGGAGCTTCTTCCGCCGCGCCTTCGGCCGGATCCTGGCTCGACTCGCCGGTCACTTCGGCGGGTTCGTCGCCGGCGTCGCTGTTCGGGGTCGCCTCGTTGGTGTCGGCTTCGGCGGCAGGCGCCTCTTCAGCCGGAGCTTCTTCGGCAACCGCCTCGTCGGCGACCTCGACCACCGCTTCATCGGCGGCAGCGACTTCGGCGCCCTCTTCGGCGGCGACGGCATCGTCAGCGGTCTCGACCGGAGCCTCTTCCACCGGAGCTTCCTCAACCGCGGGAGCATTGGCGGCTTCTTCAGCCGCGGCCTTGGCTTCCTCGGCCTTGGTCGCCTGCGCCTCGATGCGTTCCTTGGCCTTCTCGCCCGGGACGGCCTTGTTCGGGTTGTTGCGCGCCGGACGCTCCTGGACGCCGGCGGCATCGAGGAAGCGAAGCACGCGGTCCGACGGCTGCGCGCCGACGCTCAGCCAATGTTTCGCGCGCTCGACGTCTAGTTTCACCCGATCGGGCGAATCCTTGGCGAGCAGCGGATTGTAGGTGCCAATCTTCTCGATGAAGCGGCCGTCGCGCGCGTTGCGGCTGTCGGCCACGACGATGCGATAATAAGGACGCTTCTTGGCGCCACCGCGCGCCAGACGAATTGCAACTGCCATTTTACTATTCCTTTCAGGTGATTACATTATTTCTTTGAAAACTTGTCGAAACCGGGCGGTAGGTTGAATGAGTTTGCGCCGCCGAGCGAAGGCAGGCCCCCTGCCCCGCCAAGCCCAGGCGGCATTGCCCCCGCCCCCGGCATCCCGGGCAACCCGCCGCCGCCACCGAACATCGCCGCCAGCTTGCCGAGCCCACCCATCTTTTTGAGCCGCTTCATCATGGTCGCCATTTCCTGATGCATCTTGAGCAGCTTGTTGACCTCCTGAACCGAGGTTCCGCTGCCCTTGGCGATGCGGATCTTGCGCTTGGCGTTGACGATCTCGGGGCGAATCCGCTCCTTCGCGGTCATCGACGACAGCATCGCTTCCAGATGGACCAGCGCCTTCGAATCCTGCGCCTGGTCCATCGCGCCTTTCATGCCCTTCATCCCCGGCATCATGCCCGCGAGCGCGCCGAGGCCGCCCATGCGCTGCATCTGCCGCAGCTGAGCCCACAGATCGTCGAGGTCGAACTTGCCCTTGGCCATTTTGGCCGCGATTTTCTCGGCCTCTTCGACCTCGATCGTCTCGGCGGCTTTCTCGACCAGGCTGACGACGTCGCCCATGCCGAGGATGCGGCCCGCGACCCGCTGCGGGTGAAAAGCCTCGAGTGCGTCGATCGCCTCGCCAACGCCGGCGAACTTGATCGGCTTGCCGGTGACCTTGCGCATGCTCAGCGCCGCGCCGCCGCGGGCATCGCCGTCCATGCGGGTCAGGATCACGCCGGTCAGCTCGACCTCGCCGGCAAAGCCCTTGGCGACGTTGACCGCGTCCTGGCCGGTAAGGGCGTCCACGACCAGCAGGGTCTCGGCGGGCGTGGAAGCGGTTGCCACCGCCTTCATTTCGGCCATCAGCGCGTCGTCGACGTGGAGGCGCCCCGCGGTGTCGAGCAGGATGACGTCGTACGCCTGCAATTTCGCCGACTGCAGCGCGCGCGCCGCAATCTCGACCGGTGACTGGCCGGCCACGATTGGCAACGTGTCGACCCCGGCCTGGCGACCGAGCACCGCGAGCTGTTCCTGCGCCGCCGGCCGAGCCACGTCGAGCGAGGCCATCAGGACCTTCTTGCGGTCCTTTTCCTTGAGCCGCTTGGCGAGCTTGGCGGTGGTGGTGGTCTTACCCGAGCCCTGGAGCCCGACCATCATGATCACCGCGGGCGGAGTGACCGCGAGGTTGAGTTCGGCGGTCTCGCTGCCGAGCGTCTCGACCAAGGCGTCGTGGACGAGCTTGACCACCATCTGGCCCGGGGTGACCGAGCGCAGCACGTCGGCGCCCACCGATTGTTCGGTGACCTGATCGACGAACTCGCGCGCGACCGGCAGAGCGACGTCGGCCTCGAGCAACGCGACGCGAACC
>JANNDN010000201.1:0-9159 GCA_031387795.1 Sphingomonas sp. | reverse complement strand
TGCGAGGTGGCAATGATGGCCGACTTCATCATCGCCGCGGACTCAGCGAAGTTCGGCCAGCCCGAGATCAAGCTGGGCGTAACGCCGGGCATGGGCGGCTCGCAGCGGCTGACCTGGGCGGTGGGCAAGGCCAAGGCGATGGAAATGTGCCTGACCGGGCGGATGATGGACGCGGAAGAGGCCGAACGCAGCGGGCTGGTCGCGCGCGTCGTCCCCGCGAACCAGCTGCTCGAGGAAGCGCTCAAGACCGCCAGGACGATCGCCGGAATGGCGCCGCTCGCAGCGATTGCCAACAAGGAGATGGTCAATGCCGCGTTCGAGATGAGCCTGGCGCAGGGCATCAATTTCGAGCGGCGGCTGTTCCACGGCCTGTTCGGGACCGAGGATCAGAAGGAAGGCATGGCCGCGTTTGTCGAGAAACGGCCGGGGAAGTGGAGTGGGAAGTAATTCGTTATTGCGAGGAGCGCAGCGACGAAGCAATCCAGCGGCGCGAGGCTGGATTGCTTCGCTTCGCTCGCAATGACGAGGACGTGATATGAAAATCGCCTTTATCGGGCTCGGCAATATGGGCGGCGGGATGGCCGCGAATTTGGTCAAGGCGGGGCATGAAGTCACCGCCTTCGACCTCGCCCAGCCGGCGATCGAGCGGGCGCGCGGCACCGGTTGCGCGATCGCGACCAGCGCCGAAGAAGCGGTCGCAGGCGTCGATGCGGTCGTCACCATGCTACCCGCCGGCAAGCACGTAGCGAGCGTCTATCGCGACAGCGTGTTCGGCAAGGCGCCGACGAACGCGATCCTGATCGATTGCTCGACCATCGACGTCGCCACCGCGCGCTCGGTCGATGAGGAAGCGGCTGCCGCGGGCTACACCATGGTCGACGCGCCGGTGTCGGGCGGGATCGCCGCGGCCGATGGCGGTACGCTGACCTTCATGGTCGGGGGCACGAAGGATGGGTTCGCGAAGGCGCAGCCGATCCTCGACAAGATGGGCAAAGCGGTCATCCACGCCGGCGAGGCGGGCTCGGGCCAGGCCGCAAAGATCTGCAACAACATGCTGCTCGGCGCGACGATGGCCGCGACCTGCGAGGCGTTCGCGCTGGCCGAAAAGCTCGGGCTGGACCTTCAGACCTTTTACGACATCTCGTCCAAGGCGAGCGGGCAAAGCTGGTCGATGACGTCCTATTGCCCGGTTCCCGGGGTTGGCCCCGACACCCCCGCCGATCACAATTATGATGGCGGGTTCGCCGCGGCGCTGATGCTCAAGGACCTCAAGTTGGCGATGGACGCAGCGAAGGAAGCTGGCGCTTACACCCCGATGGGCGGCGAAGCGGAAGAATTGTTCCAGCGCTTTGTTGACCGCGGCGGCGGGAACAAGGATTTCTCAGCAATCATTCAGATGATCGATGACAGCTGGGTCCCGCCCGCCGACGAAAAGGAATGATGTCCATGCGTATGCTGCTGCTCCTGCCCGCCGTCCTCGGCCTCGCCGCGTGCGACCAGTCGCCGTCCGCCAAGTCGCCCGACGGCGTGATCGAGGCCCGGATCAACATGGCGCCAGTGGCCGCAAACAAGGCCATGACGATGATGCACGAGCGTCACGAAGGCATGGAGAAGATCGGCAAGCTGATGAAGCAGCTGTCCCGCGACGTTAAGGCCGACCCGCTCGACGTCAAATCGATCCGCGCTTCCGCGGCGGGCATGAATTCAATGGCGCAGAAATCGGCAAACTGGTTCCCCGCCGGCACCGGGCCCGAGCTCGGAAAAACCGGTGCCAAGCCCGAAATCTGGCTCAAGCCGCAGGATTTCGCGGCCAAGCTGGAAGCGTTCCAGAAGTCCGCGGCCGCGTTCCAGTCGGTGGCCCAGGGTGGCAATGCCGGGGCCACCAGGACGGCGCTCGCCAATCTCCAGAACAATTGCAAGGCCTGTCACGACCTCTACCGCAAGAAGATGCACTAAGCCTTGAGCGGCCCGAAACAGCGCGTCTGGGACCTTCCGGTCCGGCTGTTCCACTGGGCGCTGGCAGGGCTGATCGTCTTTTCCTGGTGGTCAGCCCGGGAAGAGCATCTCGACTGGCATATCTATTCGGGCCTCGCGATCCTGACCTTGCTGATTTTTCGAGTCCTGTGGGGGGTCTTCGGAAGCTCGACCGCGCAATTCCGCAATTTCGTGCACGGGCCGCGCGCGGTGATTGCCTACATCCGCGACAGCCGCGCGTGGAAGGCGATCGGGCATAGCCCGCTGGGTGCGCTGAGCGTGCTGGCGATGCTGGTGGTCTTGAAGCTGCAGGTCGCAACCGGGCTGCTCAACGCCGATGACGACGGTCTGACCGAAGGACCGCTATCGTCGCGGGTCAGCGAAGCAACGGTCGACTTCGCGCACGAAGCGCACGACTGGCTGTTCAAGCTGCTGCTGACGCTGATCGCGCTGCACCTCGCCGCAATTCTCTTTTATCATGTGGTGAAGAAGGACAATCTGGTCGGGCCGATGGTGACCGGCAAGGGCAAAGTGGATCCGGCGGCCGAACCGATGCGGCCCGGAAAGTGGTGGGTCGCCTTGCTGTGCCTGGTCGCGGCCATCGCCACCACGCGCGCCCTGATCGCGCTCGGGGGTTGATCGCGCACCTCGCGAGGGCCACATCGCGACCATGCTGATCAGAACCGCCGAAACGCCCAATCCGGCCACCCGCAAGTTCCTTCCCGGCCGCGCGGTCATGGAAATGGGCACCCGCGACTTCCCCGACGCTGCAAGCGCCGCCGCTTCGCCGCTCGCCGCGGCCTTGTTCGACAGCGGCCTCGTCGAAGGCGTGTTCTTCGGCAGCGATTTCATCTCGGTCACCGTGGCCGACGGCACGTCGTGGGGCGACCTCGAGCCGCTCGTGCTCGAGACCCTGCTCGACCATTTCCTGACCGACGCGCCGCTGTTCGCCCCGGGCAGCGCGAGCGGCATTCATGTCGCCGGCGACGAGGATTATGGCGACGACCCGGCCGACGCCGACATCGTCGAGCAGATCAAGGAATTGATCGAAACCCGGGTTCGTCCCGCGGTGGCGCAGGACGGCGGCGACATCGTCTATCGTGGCTATAAGAAGGGCACGCTTTATCTCGCGATGCAGGGCGCCTGCGCTGGCTGCCCGAGCTCGGCGGTCACGCTCAAGCGCGGGATCGAAGGCCTCATCCGCCACTACGTTCCCGAAGTGGAAACGGTCGAGGCGGTCTAGCGGGACTTGCGGGCCAGCCCCGCATAGGCCCATCATCGGCGCATGATCCTGGCTTTCGACACGTCGAGCGAAGCCTGCACCGCCGCGCTGTTCGACGCCGACGGGACGCTGATCGCGCGCGCAGACGAGCGGATCGGGCGCGGCCATGCTGAACGGCTGGTGCCGATGCTCGCCGAGCTGATCGGTGACGCCCGACCAAGCCACATCCTGGTCGGCACCGGTCCGGGCAGCTTCACCGGGATCAGGGTTGCGGTCGCCGCGGCGCACGGGCTGGCCATCGGCTGGAACGCGCAGCTCGACGGATTTTCGTCGCTGGCCCTGCTCGCGGCCGGCGCCGAGCCCGACGGCGATAGAGTCGCCACCGCAATCACCGGCGGGCACGGGCAATTGTTCGTGCAACAGTTCGACGGTTCGACCCTGCAGCCCGAAGGCGAAGTCCACAGCCTGTCGCCCGAAGATGCGGCACGCATTATCTCCGCCCGGCGGGTGATCGGATCGGGCGCGCCGACCCTGATCGAGGCGCGGGGCACTGGCGAGGCGATCGATGCCTTGCCTGCCGCCGCCGATGTCTTGCGCCTGCCGCAAGCGCTTCGGCAGCTCGCGCCCAAGCCGGTCTACGTCCGCGCGCCCGACGCCAAGGCCAAGGCCGCGGCCTGATGGCGAGCCCCGCCCCATCCCCACAGTTCGAGCTCCAGCCGGGCACCAGCAGCGACCTCGACGATATCATGGCGATCATGACCGCCGCGTTCAGCACGGAATATGGCGAGGCGTGGACCCGCTCGCAGCTGAGTGGGATCCTGCCGATGACGGGCGTCTCGCTAGTCGTCGCCCGCGACGGCGACTGCGCCGCGGCCGCCGGGTTCAGCCTTGCCCGAACGGTCGCCGACGAAGCCGAGCTACTGCTGATCGCGGTCGACCCGCGCTTCCGCCGCCGCGGGGTCGGACGCCGGCTGCTCGACCATTTCATCGCCGGCGCCAGCGCGGCCAGGGTGCGGCGGGTCCACCTCGAGGTCCGCGACGGCAATCCCGCAGTGGCGATGTATGAGGCCCTGGGGTTCGAGCCGGTGGGGCGGCGGCAGGATTATTATCTCGGCGGCGACCGGCGGCGCCATGATGCGATCACTTTGGCCCGCAGTCTCTGACTCCGCGCGCCAAGCAAAACCGCCAATCTCGTCTTGCCCGCTTGGGGTGCGCGGCATAGAACAGCGGCGCGGATCAAAGTCCGCGACTTAACTCTGCTCGAACAATCAGGATTCATCATGGCCGAACTCGATGCCAACGACGATACAATATTGACCCTGACCGCGGACATTGTCGCCGCTCATGTCAGCAACAACAGTGTTGCGGTCAACGACTTGCCGCAACTGATCCAGAACGTCCACAAAGCGCTCGCGGATATTTCCTCGGCGGCCTCCGCGCCCGAACCCAGGCAGGACCCGGCGGTCTCGATCCGCTCGTCAATCAAGCCGGACTATATCGTGTGCCTCGAGGACGGGAAGAAACTGAAGATGCTCAAGCGGCATCTGATGACCCATTATGGCATGACCCCCGACGATTATCGCCGCAAATGGGGCCTCGCCACCGACTATCCGATGGTCGCGCCCAATTATGCCGAACAGCGCCGCACGCTCGCCAAGGCGATCGGGCTCGGCACCAAGGGCGGCCGGCGCAAGAAGTGAGCGGCAGAGCGACGGCGCGGGATTCACTCCCGCGCCGTGTCTCTTGGGGTGAGGAATGTCAGCTCAGGGTGGAAAGCGGACACTAACTTGCGTTGGTGATGCTGAAACTCACTGTCTGTCCGTCGCGGAACGGCACTGCTGGCGCTTGGCGAACGTCCTTGCCTAATCCTTGCAAGGTGGCCGCCATGCCCGGCAGTCCGACATGCTCCAACACCATTTGGTACTTACGAAGGTGTTCATCGCCGAGGATGTCGGTGCGGCCCGACACCGCCACTTCGAGGCTGAGGCGCATCTCGATCTCATTGGCAGCATCGAGCAGACAGAGGCTGAGAAGTTGGACCGGCAGTCGGTCGATCGCTTCTCCGTCAAGATCGATCGATTTCAGCAATTTCGATCGATCGGCATAAAGCGTGGCCAACCTGGCCGCGGTCTTCGCCTGTCCGCAGTTGCTCGCAAAGCGTTCGAGCCAGTGGCGCGTCTGCTGCTTGGGCCCGTGGGTATGCGCGGCATGAAGCAGGCCGGCGAGAACATGGGGCAAAGGACAGCCATAGAATAAGAGTATGCTGGCCGTGCCCGCCAAATGATTGATGAAGGGTCGCCCGCACGGACGATACAGGCCCGCCGTCAGTGCCGTCGCCAACCCATAAGCGCGGCGAAGGAGCATGATGTCGTTGCTCTCATAGCCGCTGTCCTGGGCCAGCCATTGCAGTCCGGCGAAGGTCGGCTCAAGGTCGGCTCGGCCCATCGATTTCTGTCGCCGCTCGCCCAAATTGGGGCGCGGATCGAGCACATCGCTGCGGCCGGCATGACCGGTCAGGAATTGGCGGATCGGCGTGCGATAAGCACGATCGTCGATGACCTTCCAGCGACGGGCAAATTGCGCGAGGCTGCGCTCGGCGGTCGCAAAATCCCATCTCGAGCGAAATTCGCGAAGCTCGCCCGCATACCACTCGGCAAAGGCGAGATAATTCACCTTCGCTTCGGGTTCGAACCAGGTTTCGAAGCCCAATTCACGCGCCCGCATCGACGCGTGAATATGCTCGTGGACGGTGACGATGCCGGGGTCGAAAATGCCCTCGGCGGAATAAACTTCGCGGCGCATCAGCAGGCAATGATACTCGCCAAAACCACAGACCTTTCGGCTCAGATCGTCGGCCACGTCGGCGATCGTTCGATTAACGTGGCGATGGCTCTCGGTCATCCGCAAACCGTGATCGGTTGGCACCAGACCAAGCTTGCCTCCGGCCATGTGAATGACGTCGGATTGCTCGTGATCGCCCCACAGATAGAGCGGGCACACAATGCCCGCGCCAGTCTCCTCGGCGCAATCGACCATTCGGTCGAGCCAGCCCGGCGTGACCACCACGTCGTTGTCGATGAACACGGCATAAGGTGCAGAAAGCTTCGGCGCGATCTCCGCCCGCCAATGGATCGGTTGGAGTCCCGGAGCGACCGTGACGAGTTCGAGCCGACCCGCATCGATATAAGGCTTCAGTTCGTTGCGAACGCTGTCGGGCATGCCTGGATCGAGCAGCCAGAGGGCGAAGTTTCCTCGAGTGTGGCGGAGAATACTCGCGACGGTCATTACAGTGAGGCGCCATCTTTCGCGAAAGCTGATGACGATCGTCACGGCACCCCGCCGGGGGCGCTTGGACGCTACGCGCACGCTCATAAACGCGATCCCTCTGCTTCTGATGCCGGTCTTCTTGTAGGTGAGAATGGGGCATTGTCACGAGGATCACCGGAAGGAGACGGCGGCCGGAAGGCTGATGGCAGGAATGAGTTGCGAGCAACCGTCGATCATCTCTCGACTCAACGCCGCTTTCTGCGCGCCGCTCACATTGCGCTCGGCAGTGCCGCTCACTATCGTTCACCCATGAGCCGGACCATCGACATCGAAGCCTTGTGTGCCGAAAAAGGGCTTCGCATCACCGAACAGCGCAAGACCATCGCCAAGGTGCTCGGCGACAGCGAGGATCATCCCGACGTCGAGACGCTCCACAGCCGCGCGGCGGCGGTCGATCCCAACATCTCGATCGCCACCGTCTATCGCACCGTGCGGCTGTTCGAGGAGGCAGGCATCCTCGAGCGCCACGAGTTCGGCGACGGCCGCTCGCGCTATGAAGCGGTCAGCGACCACCACCACGACCATCTCATCGACGTCGAGACCGGGCGGGTGATCGAATTCGCCGACGAGGAATTGGAAGCGCTGCAGAAGCGAATCGCCGAGAAGCTCGGCTTCCGTCTCGTCGATCACCGGATGGAACTCTACGGAGTGGGCCTCGATCGCGATCGCTAAAGCAAGCGCCGACGCGCTGTCGCCGGTTCGTGTGGGGCTGCGCGCCGGTTCCGCGATTCTCCTGTTCCTGATCTACGCGCCGCTCCATTTGCTGACCAAGGCGGCGACCGGCCGCTCGTCCTGGCCGCGCCGTTTCCTTGGATCGGTGCTGTGGACATTCGGGGTCCGGGTCAGGGTGTCCGGAGCAGCGGTCGCGCGCCATACCCTGCTGCTTCCCAATCACGTCAGCTGGCTCGACATCATGGTGATGGGCTCGGCGACCGGCTGCGCGTTCGTGTCGAAGGACCAGCTCGGCCATCCTCTGGTTCACTGGCTCGCCGACCAGAACGGCACCGTTTACGTCAGGCGATCCCACGTGAAGGGCGCGAAGGATCAGGCAGTGGCGCTGGCCAAGGCGCTCGAGCGCGACCAGCCCGTCGCCGTCTTTCCCGAGGCGACGGTCGGGCCCGGCACCGACCTCCTCCCCTTTCGCTCGACGCTCCTCGAGGCAGCGACCTATGCGTCGAAGGACGTCACCGTGCGGCCGGTGGCGATCGATTATGGCGCCGCGGCCCCGGCCATCGCCTGGTTTCAGGAGCCGGTGCTGCGCAACATCCGCCGGGTGCTCGGGCGACCGGGTACGCTCGCGGTGCATTTGCGCTTGCTCGACCCGCTCGAGCGGACCGGTGACCGCAAGGCGATGACCGCGGCGGCGCGCGCGGCGATCTCCGCAGCGCTCGGCTTCACTGGCGACGGACCATCGCCTATAGGCGCCGGGCAATGAAACCCGCGACCTTCCGCATCAAGAACTTCGGCTGTCAGATGAACGTCTATGACGGCGAGCGCATGGCCGAATTGCTCGAGCGCGACGGCCTCGCGCCCGCGGCCGAGGGCGCCGATGCCGATCTCGTCGTCCTCAACACCTGCCACATCCGCGAGAAAGCCGCCGAAAAGGCCTATTCCGATGTCGGCCGGTTGCGCCGCGACGACGGCAGCAAGCCGATTATCGCGCTCGCCGGTTGCGTCGCCCAGGCCGAAGGGGCGGAGGCGCAAACCCGCGCGCCGATGATCGATCTCGTAGTCGGCCCGCAGGCCTATCATCGCCTGCCCGAATTGGTGGCGGAAGCCGCGCGCGGCGGCCGGCCGGTCGACACCGACATGCCCGCCATCTCGAAATTCGACGCGATGCCCGCGCGGCGGCGGTCGGCGCCGAGCGCTTTCCTCACCGTGCAGGAGGGCTGCGACAAATTCTGCACCTATTGCGTGGTGCCCTACACCCGCGGCGCCGAGATCAGCCGGCCGTGGGACGACGTCATCGCCGAGGCCCGCCAGCTGGTCGCCGCGGGCGCTCGCGAGATCGTCCTGCTCGGTCAGAACGTCAACGCCTGGGGCGAACCGGGACAAGGTCTGGCCGAACTCATCCACGCCCTCGACGGGATCGATGGGCTGGAGCGCATCCGCTACACCACCAGCCACCCCGCCGACATGACCGACGCGCTGATCGCGGCGCATAGCGAGGTCGCCAAGCTGATGCCGTTCCTCCACCTCCCGGTGCAATCGGGCAGCGACCGCATCCTCAAGGCCATGAACCGCAGCCACAGCGTCGACAGCTATCGCCGCACCATCGAGCGGGTCCGCGCCGCACGTCCCGATATCGCGATCAGCGGCGATTTCATCGTCGGCTTCCCCGGCGAGACCGAGGAAGATTTCACCGCCACTCTGAATCTGGTTGACGTGGTGGGCTACGCATCGGCTTATTCGTTCAAATATAGCGCTCGCCCGGGAACCCCGGCGGCATTGATGGAGGGGCAGATCACGCGCGAGGTCATGGAAGAGCGGCTGCAGCGGCTCCATGCGCGGATCAATGCCCACCAGATTGCGTTCAATCAATCGACCATAGGGAAGGACACTCAAATCCTGATCGAGCGTAAAGGCCGTTTTGACGGCCAGATGATCGGCCGGTCGCCGTGGCTTCAGTCAGTCCA
>JANNDN010000161.1:0-2913 GCA_031387795.1 Sphingomonas sp. | reverse complement strand
CGAGGACGCGCAGGGCCTGATTGCGGCTAAGTGACCCGCGACCGCGCGTGGAAGCGCGGGTCGTCCCATTCGCCGCTGTCGAGGATATCGCCGAGGATATCGGCGGCGCGGATGACATCAGCCTCGCCGAGGTAAAGCGGGGTGAACCCGAAGCGCATCAGGTTTGGCGCTCGGAAATCGCCGATCACCTTGCGCTCGATCAGTGCCTGCATCACCGCATAGCCCGCCGTGTGCGCGAAGCAGACATGGCTCGCCCGCTCGCCCGGATCACTCGGGGACGCGAGGAGCAGGCGACGTGCGCACCGTTCCTCGACTCGGTCGATGAAGGCCTGCGACAATTGGCGCGAGCGCGCCTCGACTTCGGCCATTTCGAAACCATCGAAGGTAGCGAGTCCGCATTCAAGCGCGGCGAGCGCGAGGATCGACGGCGTCCCGGTCAGGAAACGGCGCATTCCCGCAGCCGGGCGATAATCGTCGCTGAACTCGAACGGTTGCGCGTGGCCCATCCACCCTTGGAGCGGGGGCCGCATTTCGTCCTGAAGCTGTTCTGCGACGAAGCAGAACGCCGGCGCCCCCGGCCCGCCGTTCAGATATTTGTAGCCGCAACCCACGGCGAGGTCGCAGCCGCTGCCCGACAGATCGAGGGCAAGCGCGCCGGCGCTGTGCGAAAGGTCCCAGCAGTTCAGTGCGCCCGCATGGTGCGCTGCGGCGTTGATCGCCGCCATGTCGTGAATGCGCGCGCTGCGGTAGTCGACGTGGGTCAATGTGACGACCGCGACGCCGTCGTCGATTGCGTCCAGAATGTCGTCGGACGCCACCACTCGCAGCGTCAGGCTGAAACTTTCGCACAGCCCCTGCATCACATAGAGGTCGGTCGGGAAGTTCGCCTTCTGGGTCAGAACGACCTTCCGCTCGGGCCGCGCCCGAACCGCCGCCCCGAGCAATTTGTAGAGCATGACGCTGGTCGAATCGGCGATCAGCAGCTCTTCGGGTTTGGCACCGACAATCGGCGCCAGCCGCGCGGCCACGGTCACCGGCCAATCGATCCAGTCGTGCTTGGTCCAGCTGCTGATGAGGTCGTTGCGCCACTCCTCACGCATCAAGGCGCGCAGCCGCTCGGGAGTCGCCTTGGGCAAGGCCCCGAGGCTGTTGCCGTCGAGGTAGATGACATCGTTGGGGATGCTGAAGCGCTCGCGCGCGAGGGCTTCGCGGCCGTGCGTCATTGCGAGCGGAGCGAAGCAATCCAGGTCACGCGCGCTGGATTGCCGCGTCGCTGCGCTCCTCGCAATGACGAATTACAGCTTCGGCAGTGTGACGCCCTTCTGGTGCATATATTTGCCCGCGCGGTCGGCGTAGCTGACTTCGCACGGCTCGTTGCCCTGGAGGAACAGGAACTGGCACGCGCCTTCGTTGGCGTAGACCTTGGCGGGGAGCGGGGTGGTGTTGGAGAATTCGAGGGTCACATGGCCTTCCCAGCCGGGCTCCAAGGGGGTCACGTTGACGATAATCCCGCACCGCGCATAGGTCGACTTGCCGAGGCAGATGACGAGCACGTCGCGCGGCACCCGGAAATATTCGACCGTCCGCGCGAGCGCGAAGCTGTTGGGCGGGATGATGCACACGTCGGTCTTGCGGTCGACGAAGCTGTTGGCCTTGAAATCCTTGGGGTCGACGATGGCGTTGTCGACGTTGGTGAACAGCTTGAATTCGTCCGCGACTCGCGCGTCATAGCCATAGCTCGACAGACCATAGCTAATGCAGCCTTCGCGCCGCTGCGCCTCGACGAACGGCTCGATCATCGCGTGATTCTGCGCCTGCTCGCGAATCCAGCGGTCGGAGAGAATGGCCATGGGACATCGCTAACCGCCCAGCGACAAGCCGACAATCGTCACCCTCGCGAACGCGGGAGTGCCGCTTCTTTTTTCTGTGGATGCGATGCGCCGGCGGGATCCCCGCTTGCACGGGAATGACGGATCGGGACCATGCACAATCTATCCACAATCGTGCCCGTTTCGTTCTCCTTGGGATAAATGATAAAGCGGGCCAAGAGACCCCCATGGCCGAAATCATCCGCATCTCCGGTTCCGCGACCGAAACCGCTCCGCAAGCCCTGCCGCACAACATCGAGGCGGAGGCGGCCCTGCTCGGCGCTTTGATGATCGACAACCGGCTGGTTGAGGACGTCCAGCTCAAACTGAAGCCCCACCATTTTTTCGAGCCGCTTCACGGGCGCATCTACGAGTCGATCCTGCGCATGACCGACTCGAACCGCATCGCCAATCCGGTGACGTTGCGCCCGTTGTTCGAGTCGGACGAGGCGATCAAGGAAGTCGGCGGCCCCGCTTATCTCGCTCAATTGACGGGATCGGGCGCTGCTGTCATCGGAGCAAGGGACTTCGCCGGTCAGATTTATGACCTGGCGTTGCTTCGGGCCCTGGTCGATGTCGGCCGCGGCCTGGTCGAAGGCGCGCTCGACACGAGTGAGGAAGTTGCCCCCCTCGCTCAAATCGAGCGCGCCGAGACCGAACTCTACAAAGTGGCGGAGGAGGGGGGAGCCGAGGGGCGGGCGAAATCCTTCTCCGACGCTTCCAAGGAAGCGCTCGCAATGGCCGAGCGCGCGCTCAACAGCGGCGGTCATCTGTCGGGCCTGACCACTGGCCTCGACAGCCTCAATTCCAAGATCGGCGGACTCCACAAGTCCGATTTGCTGATCGTCGCCGGGCGCCCCGGCATGGGCAAGAGCGCGCTCGGTACCAACATGGCCTTCGCCGCCGCCCAACGTTACCTCCGCGATCAGGAGGACGGCATCGATCCGGCCAAGTCCGCGGGCTCGCCGGTCGCCATCTTCAGCCTCGAAATGTCGGCCGATCAGCTGGCCACGCGCATCCTCGCCGAGCAATCGGGGATCAGCTC
>JANNDN010000143.1:0-4909 GCA_031387795.1 Sphingomonas sp. | reverse complement strand
GTGGCGCAGACGATCCGCGTGTCGACGGATATCGTGCTGCGCCCGCCGATGCGCTCGATCACCCGTTCCTGGAGGAAGCGCAGCAGCTTGACCTGGAGCGGCAGCGGGATGTCGCCCACTTCGTCCAGGAACAAAGTGCCGCCTTCGGCCAGCTCGATCTTGCCGACGTTGGATTTGACCGCGCCAGTGAACGCGCCGCGCTCATAGCCGAACAATTCGGCTTCGAGCAGGTTCTCCGGGATCGCGGCGCAATTGATCGGCACGAACGCGCCGGTCCGGCCGCTCTTTTCGTGGACCGCCTTGGCGAGCAATTCCTTGCCCGTGCCGCTCGCGCCGAGCAGCATCACCGAGACAGCGGCGCTGGCGACGCGCTCGATGGTCCGGGTGACCTTGTGCATTTCGGGCGAGGCGGTGACGATCGCGCCAAGCACGCGGCTGTCGCGCGAGGCCTCGAGCCGCCGGTTCTCGGCCTCGATATCGTGGAGGTGGAAGGCGCGCGCGACGATCAAGCCGAGGTCGTCGCTGTCGACCGGCTTCTTGTAGAAATCATAGGCCCCCATCGCGACCGCCCGAAGCGCGCTTTCGCGGGCGCCGTGGCCGGTGGCGACGATGACCTTGGTGGCGGGCATGAGGCGGCGGATTTCCTCGAGCGTCGCGAACCCCTCGCTGGTGCCGTCGGGGTCGGGGGGAAGGCCGAGGTCGAGCGTGACGACCGCGGGCTCATGTTCGCGTAAGGCGGTAATCGCCTGCTCGCGGGTGCCGGCGATGACCACCTGATAATCCTCATAGGCCCATTTGAGCTGGCGTTGCAGGCCCTCGTCGTCCTCGACGACCAGCAAAGTCCGTCGTGGGCTGACCTGTTCGAGGTCGCTCATGCGCGCTTCCTTTCAATCGACCGCACCGCTTCAGCGGCGGGAACGAAGATGGTGAAGGTGGTGCCGGTGCCGACATTGCTGTCGACCGTCATCCGCCCGCCCATTGCCTGGATCAGCGAGCGCGCTTCGAACGCCCCGATCCCGAAGCCGCTCGACTTGGTCGAGGCGAAGGGCAGGAACAATCGATTGCGGACGAAGTCGCCGTCCATGCCGGCGCCGCGATCAGTGACTGCGATTCCCACCTCGGCGCCCGAGCGGGCCACGCGCACGGTGACGGCTTCCATCAGCGGGCTGGCCTCGAGCGCGTTATGGAGAAGGTTCGCGAGGGCCTGCTCGAGCGCGGCTGGATCGACCTGTGCCCAGGCCGAGGAATCCCCGGTCAGCTCGATCTCCCGTCCGCCCCGCGCCGCGGCGATCGCGGCGGCCAGGATCGGCCGCAAGGGCTGCGCCTCGACCTGCTGGATGCGCGGCGCGCCCTGCGGAGCAAGCCGGGCGAGGAGGTCATTCATCTTGGCGACCGAGGACTGCAAGGTCGCGACCATGTCCGCCTGAAACTCTGGGTTGCCCGAATGGCGCTCGGCGTTGCGCGCGAGCAGCGACAGTTGGCTGACCAGATTCTTGATGTCGTGGAGGATGAAGGCGAAGCGGCGGTTGAACTCCTCGAAACGTTGCGCGGTCGCCAGCGCTTCCTGCTTGAGCGCATCGGCGAGGCTGCTCGCGGCCTGTGCCCCGGCGGTCCGGAGGAGGTCGAAATCCGCCCAGTCGAGCGCGCGCCGGTAATCGGGAGCGGCGAGGACCACCAGGCCGACCAGCCGCCCGTCGTGGACCAGCGGGATCGCGGTCCACGCCGAGCCGTCCGCGGACAGCCATTCGGGAGCGCTTCGATCGCCGTCGAGTTCGAGGATCCGCGCATCGACCTCGACAGCCGTCCAGAATCGCGGGTCCTGATCGAGATCCTTTGAGGCGGGCAAGGCCGAGGGCCAGTTCCAGGCCGCCCGAACCGCGGGTGTTCCCTCCTCAATTGCGACCAGCAGTCCGCCGGGCGCCTCGAGCACATCGGCGAATGCCATCACCACGCGCTCGCCGAGCGGCGCGGGCGCTTCGCCGTCGCTTTTGCCCAGCGTGGCGGTGAAGCGCAGCCATTCGGCGCGATAGTCGTAACGATGCTCGAACAGATGCTTGGCGATCTTGACCTTGAACCAGCCGCGCGCGCGCCGGCTCGGGATCACCACCATTGCCGCGACCGTCATCGCGGCCAGCGCGGCGACGGTGACGCTGGTCAACCAGTCCGACGCGCGGTCGCGGAGCGCGGTCGAGAGGATGACCATCAGCGCGAAATAAGCGCAGATGGCGAGGATCGAGAGCGACTGGAAGCTGGCGGTGCGCGATAGCTTGATCCGCGTATCGCGGCCCTCGCGCGCACCGAGCGCGAACAAAGGCGCGACCATCAGGACCAATAGCCCGCGCCACTCCCCGAGGATCGATCGCCCGCCGGCGAGATATTCGATGGTGTAATAATTGAGATCGTAGAGCCACATCGCGGCGAGGCCGATCATCGTATAGCGGACCTGGGTGCGGGTGGTCGGGGCCGACTGGGCATAGAAATTGTGGACGAGGATCAGCGCCCCGGCCGCGGCGGTGATGCGCAGGATGGCGCTGGTCGCGAGCACCGCCGGCGAAGGGTTGAAGACGATCAGCGCAGTGGTGACGAGCTGCAGTCCAAGCACGCCGGCGACCGCTCCATAGACCCAGGCGACCCCGCGCTGGCGCCCATCGCTCGATGCGGAGAGTGCGTAGAGAAGACCCAGCCAGACGAGGTTGCGGGCGGTCTCGGCAAAGCGGGCGAGCGCGCTTCCGGGATCCATTCCAGTGAGCCAGGCCCAGCAGGCGGTGACCGCGAGCGCGGCCAGCATCATGCCCTGGGCCGGACGGCGAGCGGGTTCGGCGACGCGCCACAACAGCACCGCCGCAAAGGCGACGGCCGCCAGCGCGTGGCTCCAGAAGCCGATCAGCGCGTGCATCGCCCGAACCCTGTAAAATCCATCGCCATGGACCGGGTGTCGCTAATCTTTACAAATAAGTGATGAACGAGGAGGCAGATTGGTGATTCCGGGGGATCGCCGGAAGGACTGTATTAACCCCCGGAAACGCCGGTCCGGTTCGCTTCCGCGCCTGGACGAGCTGTTGCCGCCCCGCCAACAGCGTACACTCGGCCGCTTGTGAGGAGGGAGCAACGATGACCTGGATGATCGGCCGGCAAGAGGCGATGGCGGACCCGCTCGCGGCGCGGCGCAAGGTGATGGACAAGCTTCGGCTGCTCGGACAGCTCGACGATCCGGAGGCGCAGGTGGTGCCGATCCTGATCGACGCGATCCTGCTCGCCGAAACCTATCGCGGGGCGCGGCACCCGATGCCGTTCGTCGACGAACTCAGCCAGAGCGTCGATGCCCTGCTGCGCGAACTGACCATCGCCGAGAAAGCCAAGGATTTCGCCGAGGCCTGACGCTGCCTCAGTTTTTCTTGAGGATATCGAGCGCGAGCAGGGTCATGGCCTCGCTCGCGGTCTCGATGACCGCTTCCGCATCGGGCGCCCAGAACGGCGAATGAAGCGACGGCAACTTGCTCGCGTCCCCGCCGACCTTGTCCCATTGCGCCTTGGGGGTTCCCCCGACCCAGATCAGCAGGCTCTCCTTCGACTTGTCGGCGAGCCAATATTTGCTGAAATCCTCCCCGACCATCGCCGGCTTGGGGGACGCCAGACGGTCGGCCCCGAAGTGCGCGGCGAACAGGCCCTGGGCGCGCGCCGACAGTTTCTCGGTGTTGAAGGTCGCGGGCGTGTAGTCGGCCTCGCGGATGGTCACGATCGGCATCTTGTCGTCGGGCACTCCAGCCGCGATCGCCTCGCCGCGGGCGATGCGACGGATGCCGTCGAGCAGCAGCCTGCGCGTCTCGGGCGTATAGCTGCGGACGGTCAGCTGCAGCTTGGCTTCGTCGGAAATGATGTTGTGCTTGGCGCCCGCATGGAAACTTCCGACGGTCACCACCGCGGGGCTCTGCGGGTCGTTCTCGCGGCTGACCAGGGTCTGGAGCGCGCCTACGATCCGCGCCGCAAGCACGATCGGATCGCGGGTGTTCTGCGGCACCGCGCCGTGCCCGCCGACGCCGCGGACAATCATGTCGACGCTGTCGACGTTGGCGAGTGCATAGCCCGGAGTAATGCCGACCACCCCGGCCGGAAGCACCGCGGCGTCATGAAAGGCAATGATGTAATCGGGCTTTGGAAAGCGCGTGAACAGGCCGTCGGCGAGCATCGCCCCGGCGCCCTGGCCGGTTTCTTCGCCCGGCTGGCCGATCATCACCAAAGTGCCCGACCATTTGTCCTTCGCCGCGGCCATCGCCCGGGCGACCCCGATCCATGCGGTCATGTGCGTATCGTGGCCGCAGGCGTGCATGACGTCGCTCTCGAGCCCGGTCGGGGTCATTGCCTTGACCGTCGAGGCGAAGGGCAGGCCGGTCTGTTCCTTGACCGGGAGCGCGTCCATGTCGGCGCGGATCAGGAGCGTCGGGCCGGGCCCGTTGCGGAGCACCGCGACGACGCCGGTCTTGCCGACCCGTTCGGTGACCTCAAAGCCGGCCTTGCGCGCCTCCTTCGCCAGGATCGCGGCGCTGCGCACCTCCTGCATACTAAGCTCGGGATTGGCGTGGAAATCGCGGTAAAGAGCCATGAGGTCGGACGTTTGGGCCGGTGCGGCCGCCGGGACCGCGACCGCAAGTAAGGCCGCAAAGCGAAGGGTTCGGGACATAGGCGCGCTCCTCATTGCTCGGGAACCAGTTCCATGACGTCGACGAGCGATTCGAAATGCGGGCTTGGCATCACCAGCCGCCAGCGCTGTGGCCCGATGCGCTCGAGGTGGCCGGCAACGTTGCGGGTTTCGTCTTGCTCATATTGCATGGCGCGGGTCTCATCGCCGAGCACCAGGGTTCCCAGGAACACCTGGCGCACCGCGTCGCCGGGGAAGATCAATCCGACATAG
>JANNDN010000096.1:0-3197 GCA_031387795.1 Sphingomonas sp. | reverse complement strand
CCTTGATCGCCGCCTGACGCGCCGGCGCCTGGCCGAGGCCCGCGGGCAGGACGCAGCCCATGTAGATGCGGTCGATATCCTCGCCCTTCACACCCGCGCGCTCGACAGCCGCCTTGACCGCGGTCGCGCCGAGGTCGGTCGCGCTGACCCCCGCGAGCGCGCCCTGCATCGCTCCCATCGGGGTGCGCGCGAAGCTGAGGATGACGGTCGGGTCGGTCGGGGTGGTCATGAATTACTCCTGTTTCGTCATTGCGAGGAGCCGCAGGCGACGCGGCAATCCATCGCGCGAGGCTGGATTGTTTCGCTCCGCTCGCAATGACGAGCAGGCGATGTTGCAGTGCACATAGGGCCTGCCGCCGCCTTGTTCAAATGCGCGGGCCGATGCTAGGCGCATTGGCGACAAGGAGAGCCGGATGTCCGACCAAGGCCTCGATTTCAACCTCGGCGAAATGGCCGACACGATCCGCGACACGACCGAGCGGTTCGCGCGCGAGAAGATCGCGCCGATCGCCGCGGAAATCGACGAGAGCGATGAATTCCCGAGCGACCTGTGGCCGCAAATGGGCGCGCTCGGCCTCCACGGCATCACCGTCGAGGAGGAATATGGCGGCCTCGGCCTCGGCTATCTCGAACATGTCGTGGCGCAGGAGGAAGTGGCGCGGGCCTCGGCCTCGGTCGGGCTTTCCTACGGCGCGCACTCGAACCTGTGCGTCAACCAGATCCGACGCTGGGGCAATGACGAGCAGAAGCGCAAATATCTGCCCAAGCTGATCAGCGGCGACCACGTCGGCGCGCTGGCGATGAGCGAGGCCGGCGCCGGCTCGGACGTCGTCTCGATGAAACTGAAGGCCGAGAAATCGGGCAACGGCTATCGCCTCAACGGCACCAAATTCTGGATCACCAACGGCGGCCATGCCGACACTTTGGTGGTCTATGCCAAGACCGGCGAGGGCAGCCGCGGGATCACCGCTTTCCTGGTCGAAAAAGGCATGGACGGCTTCTCGATCGGGCAGAAGATGGACAAGCTGGGAATGCGCGGCTCGCCGACCAACGAGCTGGTGTTCGACGATTGCTTCGTCCCGCCCGAAAACGTCATGGGCCAGGAAAATGAGGGCGTCGCGGTGCTTATGAGCGGCCTCGATTACGAGCGCACCGTGCTCGCCGGCATCCAGATCGGGATCATGCAGGCGTGCCTCGACACCGTTTTGCCGTTTGTCCGCGAGCGCAAGCAGTTCGGCAAGGCGATCGGCAGCTTCCAGCTGATGCAGGCCAAGGTTGCCGACATGTACGTCGCGCTCAATTCGTCGCGCGCCTATGTCTATCAGGTCGCCAAGGCCTGCGACGCGGGCAAGACCACGCGCTTCGACGCCGCCGGGGCGATCCTGCTGGCGAGCGAGAATGCGGTGAAGGTCGCCAACGAAGCGGTCCAGGCTTTGGGCGGTGCCGGCTACACCAAGGATTGGCCGGTCGAACGCTACTACCGCGACGCCAAATTGCTCGACATCGGCGCCGGGACGAACGAAATCAGGCGGATGCTGATCGGAAGGGAATTGGTGGGGGCGTGATGAGGAGACGGACGATGGCGGCAGGTCGATGGATGATTTTGGTGGCGCTTGCGGCCGTGGCCAGCAGCGCTTCGGCTCAGCGTGACCGTGACCGCGGCCGCTTCCCAAACTGGTCTCAGCCCGACCTTCGTCCACCGGTCGTCGTCGGCGAAAGCAGCGGCCCGGTGCAGCTGCAGATGGGGCAGATGCTTGAGGTCCGCCTGCCGGTCCAGGCGGGCACCGGTTACAGCTGGTCGGTTGACGCCGACAATGCCGACAATCTCGAGTTCATCGATCAGTCGACGCTGCAGCCGTGGGGCGCTCCCCAGTTGATGGGCGGGAGCCAGGTCCAGCGCTTCACCTATCGCGCTATCGGGCCCGGCGCGGCGACCTTGCGCTTCGCCTATCGCCGGCCGTGGCTGGGCGGGGTCCCGCCGGCGCAGACCGTGGTACAACAAGTGATGGTCGGACCCTGGCTGCGCTAGCCAAGCACCAGGATCGCAGCGCCCCACAGGATGAACGCCGCGCCGCCCACGCGCGCGATCCATTCGCCGCGGGGGAGCAGTTTCTCGGCGGCCACCAGCACCGCCAAAACCGCGACCCACGCCAGGTTCATCACCCCGACGACGAACAAAAGCAGCATCAGCATCCAGCAGCAGCCGACGCAGAACGCGCCGTGATTCAGCCCCATTCGCAGCGCGCCACCTGCTCCCTTGCGATAGTGGCGCGACAGCCATTGCGCGGGGTTGCGGCAATGCGACAGGCAGGCGCCTTTGAGCCGGGTGAACTGGTAAAGGCCTGCAGCGATCAGCAGCGCGCCGGCTAGCCATTTGCTCGACAGCGCCATCTCCATCGGCGCCAGGCGTCCCGCCTCTTCGAGCGCAAACTGAAGCGCCACCGCCCCGATCGAAAAAACCAGCCAGCACAGCAAATAGCCGGTGAGAAAGGCGAGGCTATGCGGCTGCGGCGCGGCCTTTGCATAGAGCAGCACGACTGGCGCCGCGGCGGGGACCATCATCGCGACCATCATCACCCACCACATCGCAAGGGTCAGGAGGACACGCTCGGCGGTCCACGCCATTTCCATGCCCATGCCGGCGCCCGAAACGAGCCACGCCCAGGCGAGCGCGGTGACGACCAGAAGACCGGCAATCGTGGCTCCGCGCTGGCGGCGAAGGATCGCCTCCGCCGCTCCCGTCATCAGGCGCGCACGACTCCGTGGCTGTCGAGGTGGATGTTCGCGAACTGGCCGTAGCTGGACTTCAGTTCGAGCGGGACCGGACCCGTGGCCCGGGTCGAGGCCGAGCCGATGTCGGCATATTCATATTCGAAGCCATCGGGCAGATAGATGAGCGCGCGCACCTCGCGGCCGTCGACCGGGCTCTTGATCGGCTCGCCATCGACCTCGACCACGTCGCCGATGCGGATTTTCGCCTTGCGGCCTTCGACATCGATGTCGACATCCATCGGCACGAACATGGGCTCGTGCATCGTCTCGACGGTCGACGCGAAGACCGCGAACATTGTCGCCATCGGGTCGGTGTCGCCGCCGGTCATGATCGACAGCAAGGCGCCGCGCTGCGCCTCGGTCGCGCGTTCATCGACGAAGGCGACGCATTCGCCGCGCCCTTCGTGGATCGCCCCGGGCCATTT
>JANNDN010000052.1:0-4812 GCA_031387795.1 Sphingomonas sp. | reverse complement strand
GGGCGCGGTCGCGGGATCGTCGTGGAGCTTTTGGTAATCGCTCAGCGCCTGTGCGACCTGCTTGCCCATCGCGGCATCGGCCTTCGCGTCGGGGCGGTAACCGACGTCGAAGGCTTCCGGGCCGAGCATCCCCTCTTCCGTGCCAATTGTCGCGATGATCCGCACCTTGGGAAAGGCGTCGCGGATCGCCGATACGCCCTGGGGATGGTCGTTGTGCCAGTGGGTGATGGCCACCGCCTTGATCGGCTTGGGTGACAGCAAGCGCGCGAACTCCACCACCCGCTGACCGTCGGCGTCGGTCAGGCCGGTGTCGATGACGACCAGGCCATCGCTCTGCTCGATCAATGTGACGTTGCCGACCGCGGGGCCGAAATAATCGGGCGCGGTCACCAAAGCGTTGATCCCCGGTGCGACCGCCACCGGGACCCAGGCCCCAATTCGCCGAGGTTCGGCCTGCACGTTGGCCGTTGTGTCCTTCGCGATGGCGACAGCGGGCGTTGCGGCGCACAGCGCGGCGAACCCGAGCAACGCAGTCATCTGATGGTTCATAAATTATTCCCCTGATTGCGGCACTGGGTCGTCGGCTCCACGAAGAAAAGCCGGGTTCGACCGAGCGATCCGGCTCGTCGACCAATCTGCGGACGGGGTGGCGAATCCGGCGCGCTTGTCCTACGATCGCGCCATGCGCATCGCCCTTGCCGCCGACCATGCCGGCTTTGCCCTCAAGAACGACCTCGCCGACTGGCTGCGCGAGCAGGGGCATGAGGTCACCGACCTTGGCACCGACAGCGCGAAAAGCGTCGATTATCCGGTCTTCGGGGCGAAATTGGCGCGGACGATCGCGGCAGACGAGGCCGACCGCGGAATCGCCATTTGCGGCTCCGGCATCGGCATCTCGATCGCGGTCAATCGCGAGCCCAAGTGCCGCTGCGCCCGGGTCGATGATCCGCTGTCGGCCGAGCTGGCGCGCGAGCATAATGACGCCAATGTGCTGGCGATGGGGGCGCGGCTGATCGGCCCCGACATGGCCAGGGCCTGCGTCCTCGCCTTTCTCGACACCCCGTTCGCGGGCGGCCGGCACCAGCGGCGGGTCGATCTTCTCTCTAAAGAATTGCAGGATTCCGATTGATGGCGAGCTCGGCTGAACTGGACCGCGACCAGGTTAATTACGCCGTCCCCGACGGTTTCTTCACCAGCGGCCTCGCCGCCAAGGATCCCTCGGTCGAGGCCGCGATCCAGGCGGAATTGCACCGCGAACAGACTCAGATCGAGCTGATCGCGTCCGAAAATATCGTCAGCCGCGCGGTGCTCGAGGCGCAGGGCTCGGTGCTGACCAACAAATATGCGGAAGGATATCCCGGCCGCCGTTATTACCAAGGGTGCGGCCCTTCGGATCAGGTCGAGACCTTGGCGATCGAGCGCGCCAAAACATTGTTCGGCTGTGGCTTCGCCAACGTCCAGCCGCATTCGGGGGCGCAGGCCAATGGCGCGGTGATGATGGCGCTATTGAAACCCGGCGACACGATCATGGGGATGAGCCTCGCTGCGGGCGGGCACCTGACCCACGGGGCGCCGCCGGCGCAGTCGGGCAAATGGTTCGACGCGGTCCAATATGGAGTCCGCGAAGACGATCATCTGGTCGATTTCGACGAGGTCGAGCGCCTCGCCAGAGCGCATCAGCCCAAGATGATCATCGCCGGCGGCTCGGCCTATCCGCGCCACCTCGATTTCGCGCGCTTCCGCGCCATCGCTGACGAGGTCGGAGCGATTCTGTTCGTCGACATGGCGCATTTCGCCGGGCTGGTCGCCGCGGGTGAGCACCCCTCACCGTTCGGCCACGCCCACGTCGTCACCACCACCACCCACAAGACGCTGCGCGGCCCGCGCGGCGGCATGGTCCTGACCGATGACGAGGCCATCGCCAAGAAGATCAACTCGGCGGTGTTTCCGGGGCTTCAAGGCGGTCCCTTGATGCACGTCATTGCCGCCAAAGCGGTGGCGTTCGGCGAGGCGCTCCAGCCCGAGTTCAAGGCCTATGCCAAAGCGGTCATCCGCAACGCGCAAGTAATGGCGGGGCGCTTGAAGGAACGCGGCGCCGACCTCGTCGCGGGCGGCACCGACACCCACCTCGCGCTCGTCGACCTGCGTCCGCTCGGGCTCACCGGCCGGGACGCCGACGAGAGCCTCGAGCGCGCCGGGATTACCTGCAACAAGAATGGCGTTCCGTTCGACCCCCTGCCCCCGGTCAAGACCAGCGGCATCCGCATCGGCTCGCCCGCCGGGACCACGCGCGGGTTCGGCGAAGCGGAGTTCCGCGACATCGCCGACATGGTCGCCGACGTGCTCGACGGGCTCCAGTCGAACGGGCTGGAGGGCAATGGCGCGGTCGAGAGCGCGGTCAACACAAGTGTGCTTGCACTGTGCCAGCGCTTCCCGATCTATCAGGGATAAAGGATGCGCTGTCCCTTCTGCTCTCACGAAAACAGCCAGGTGAAGGATTCGCGGCCGAGCGAAGATGCCGCCGCGATCCGCCGCCGTCGCCAGTGCGAAGCATGCGGCGCGCGCTTCACCACCTTCGAACGGGTCCAGCTGCGTGACCTCGTGGTGGTCAAGAAAAGCGGCGAGCGCGAACCGTTCGACCGTGACAAACTTTCGCGCTCGATCAATATTGCGTGCCGGAAACGCGGCATCGACCAGGACCGCATCGACCGGCTCGTCAGCTCGATCCAGCGCCAGCTCGAAACCCGCGGCGACGAAGTTGTCGCCAGCGCGATCGGCGAGGCGGTGATGGATGCGCTGAAAGCGGTCGACCACGTCGCCTACATCCGCTTCGCATCGGTCTACAAGGATTTCAGCGAGCCCGGCGACTTCGCCGAAATCGCCGGCGCAGTCGGGGACGGGAGCTAGAATTGAGTTTCTGGACGTATGTCCTGCGCTGTTCCGACGGTAGTTATTACACCGGCCATACCGACGAACTGGAAGCACGGATCGGCGCGCACCAGTCCGGGCTGGTCGAGGGACACACGCAAAAGCGGCGACCTGTCACCCTGGTGTGGTCCCAGGAATTTCCATCGAGGGAGGAAGCGCTCACTGCCGAACGGCGGATCAAGGGCTGGTCGCGAGCCAAGAAGGAAGCGCTGATCCGCGGGGATTGGGATGGGGTGAAATATTTGTCGCGCAAGCTCTTCCTTCGATACGCCGCTTCGACAAGCTCAGCGGCTACTCAGGACGAACGGGCTGATGTCACCCCCGATCCGCTCATCCTGAGTAGCGGACTGAGCGAGGGTTCCCATCAAAGTAATACTTTGTTGGGGCCCGATGCCGAAGGCCGCGTATCGAAGGACCGAGGACCAATCATCGTCCTCGTCCGCCCCCAACTCGGCCAAAACATCGGCAAGGCGGCGCGGGCGATGCTCAATTTCGGGTTGACCGAGATGCGGCTGGTGGCGCCGCGCGACGGCTGGCCCAACCCCGACGCGGGGCCCGCGGCGAGCGGAGCGGACAGCGTTCTCGAACAGGCCTGGGTTTACGCCACCGTGGCCGACGCGATCGCCGATTGCAGCCAAGTGTTCGCCTCGACCGTGCGCCGCCGCGACATCACCACGCCGGTGATCGGCCCCGAGGAGATGGCACACAAGATCGTTACCGCGCCAGGCCGCACCGCGATCCTGTTCGGGCCCGAGCGTTCGGGGCTGGAGACCGAGGATGTGGCGCTTGCCAACGCCATCGTCACGGTCCCGATCAACCCCAAGTTCGGCAGCCTCAACCTCGCCCAGGCGGTGATCCTGCTCGCGTACGAATGGTCGCGCGGGACGGCGCTGGCCCAGCCGCCGCTCAAGGACCTCGAAGAGCCTGCGCTCCACGGCGAAATCGAGGGCATGATCGGCCAGCTCGACACCGCGTTGGTCGAAAAGGGCTATTTCCACCCACCCGAGCGCGCCGAGGTCACCCGCCACGCGATCCGCACGATATTCACCAAGGCTGGCTGGTCCTCGCGCGAGGTTCAGGCGGTGCGCGGGATCTTCCGCTCGCTCGCCGGTCCCGCCCGCCGCCGTCCTTGAGGGTTGATTTCATTCGCCCTTCGCTCTAGTGGCGCCCCTTCGCAATTGACCCCGCACGTCCGGTGAAGCGGTGGTCGCGCATGATGCAAGGTCATGCGGTGCGGATCCGGGCACTGTGCAGAAGCAAATTGGAGTGATCACATGTCGAAGCGCAAAAGCGCCAAGTATAAGCTCGACCGCCGCATGGGCGAGAACGTCTTCGGACGGCCCAAGAGCCCGGTCAATCGCCGCGAATATGGCCCCGGCCAGCACGGCCAGCGGCGCAAGTCCAAAGTCTCCGACTTCGGCATTCAGCTGCGCGCCAAGCAGAAGCTCAAGGGCTATTACGGCGACGTCACCGAGAAGCAGTTCAAGCGCACCTTCCAGGAAGCGTCGCGGATGAAGGGCGACGCCAGCCAGAACCTCATCGGCCTGCTTGAGCGCCGCCTCGACATGATCGTCTATCGCGCCAAGTTCGCGCCGACGATCTGGGCCGCGCGCCAGCTGGTCAGCCACGGCCACGTGCGCGTCAACGGCGGCAAGTGCAACGTCGCCAGCCGCCGCATCGACCTCAACGACATCATCGAGCTTGGCCCCAAGGCGCAGGAAATGGCGCTGGTGGTTGAGGCGCAGAGCCTGGCCGAGCGCGACATTCCCGATTACGTCGTTCCCGACGGCACCGCGAAGGTCACCTTCACCCGCGTGCCCAAGCTCGACGAAGTGCCCTATCCGGTACGGATGGAGCCCAATCTGGTCATCGAATTCTACTCGC
>JANNDN010000028.1:0-10457 GCA_031387795.1 Sphingomonas sp. | reverse complement strand
AGGCAGCTTAAGCCTTCCAGCCACACGAAACAGAAAGGGCGCCCGGAGCAATCCGCGGCGCCCTTTTCTTTTGCGCGATCAAAAGGCAGTCTGACGGCATGCGCACGATCATCGCGGCTCTGATCCTGACGGCGGGGCTAGCCGCCCCGGCCGAAGCAAACGATAGCACCGCGACCGTCGGCGCGGGCGGCTTGATCCTCCAGAAGAGCGATTCGATCGAAATGGTGAGCGAGGATTTGTTCGTCTCGGCCGACACGATCCGGGTCGCCTATCGTTTCCGCAATGTGACCGCAGTTCCAGTTACCACCGTGGTCGCTTTCCCGATGCCGCCGCGGCGTATGTCGGACGAATATGGCGGCGATGTCGCTTCTCCCTCCGACTTCCGAACCAGCGTCGACGGCCGGCTGATCAAGGCGCAACTCGAGCGCAAGGCGGTGGTGGGGGGGGCCGATTATCGGGCGCGGCTGCAGGCACTCGCGGTGCCGATCGCGCCCGAATCGATCAACGACGCGACCAACGCGATGGACCGGCTATCCCCGGCCCAAAGAGCCGAGCTCGTCCACCTCGGCCTCGCCGGCGAGGAGGAATGGGACGACGACGGCAAGGGGATGAAGAAGCATTTGATCCCATTGTGGACGGTCGAGGACCTTTACTGGTGGACGCAGGTCTTTCCGGCCGGCCGCGAGGTCCGCATCGATCATCGCTACGCACCGGGCGCAGGCGGCAGCGTCGAGAGTTTCATCGCTTATCCGCAATATCGGAACACGCCCGAGGCCAAAGCGATGATCGCGCAATATTGCATCGACCGGGCCTTCATCGCCGCGGTCGACGAGCGCCGCAACCAGGATGACAGAGGTCCGATGATGCCGCAGCGGACGGTCGACTATATCCTCACCACCGGTGCCAATTGGGCCAAACCGATCAGCGAGTTCCGGCTGGTGGTCGACAAGGGCCGGCCGCAAAACCTCGTCAGCTTCTGCGGCGCGGGGGTGAGAAAAATCTCGCCGACCCGGTTCGAAATGCGCAAACGCAACTGGCGGCCAACGCGCGACCTCAAGGTGCTGATCGTCGAGCCGCGCCGCTAGTTCAGCTGGCGATAGGCCGGCAGGGTCAGGAATTCCTCGAACCGATTGTCGGTAATGAGCTTGTAGACCAGCCGCGACGCCTCGCGCAGGTGCGGCGAGTCGGGCAGCGCGAGCAATTCTTCCTGGAACCAATGTTCGAACAAGTCGCGGGTCAGGTGACGGCCGCCATCGATCGGCGCCTCGAACCTGAGCCATTGCCACAATTGCGCGCGGCAGATTTCGGCGGTCGCCGCGTCCTCCATCAGATTGTTGAGCGGCACCGCGCCTTTGCCGCCAAGCCAGGCCGCGACATATTGGATCGCGACGCGGATATTGTCGCGCGCGCCAGCCTCGGTGCGCGGGCCATCGTGGAGCGCGAGCATCTCTTCGCGGTTGGGCAAGCGCTCGGGCATCGCGTCGAGCTGGTTGGGGCCAGCCATTTTCTCGAACGCCTCCATCGCGACCGGAACCAGGCCGGGATGCGCGACCCAAGTTCCGTCGTGACCGTTGGCGACCTCGCGCTCCTTGTCGGCGCGGACCATGGCGAAAGCGGCGTCGTTGGCCGCTGCATCGCCCTTGACCGGGATGAAGGCGCTCATCCCGCCCATCGCGAAGGCCCCGCGGCGGTGGCAGGTGGCGACCAGCCGCAGCGAATAAGCCGCGAGAAATGCCTTATCCATGGTCATCGCCGAACGATCGGGCGTGAGCCAGTCAGGCGAGCGCCCGATCCGCTTGATCGCCGAAAAGATATAATCCCAGCGCCCGCAATTGAGCCCGACGATATGCTCGCGCAGCGCGTGCAGGATTTCGTCCAACTCGAACGCCGCCGGCAGCGTCTCGATCAGTACCGTGACCTTGATCGTTCCGCGTTTCAGCCCGAGCCGGTCCTCGCACAGCGACAGCACGTCGCTCCACAGCGCGGCTTCCTCCATGCTTTCGAGCTTGGGGAGATAGAAATAGGGGCCACTTCCCGCATCGAGCGCAGCCTTCGCGCAGTTCGACAGATAGAGCGCGGCATCGACAAAGGCGCCCGCGACTGCCTCGCCGTCCGCGGTCACATGTCGCTCGCTGAGGTGGAGGCCGCGCGGGCGCACGATCAGCACCGCGGGATCGTCTTTCAGCTGGTAATGCTTGCCGGTCGTGGGGTCGTGGTGCTCGAGCGTTCCCGCCCAGCGATCCTTGAGATTGATCTGCCCCTGGAGCAATTCACCCCAGGTCGGGGCGGTCGCATCCTCGAAGTCCGCCATGAAGACCTTGGCGCCGCTGTGCAGCGCGTTGATCACCATCTTGGCGTTGGTCGGGCCGGTAATTTCGACCCGCCGGTCAAGAAGGTCGGCGGGGATCGCGCCGATGCGCCATTCGCCGTCGCGGATGAGCGCGGTGTCGACGCGAAAGTCGGGCCTTTCGCCGGCGTCGAACCGCCGTTGCCGCTCGATCCTCTTGTCGAGCAAAGCGCGGCGCGGCGAGTCGAAACGGTCGTGCAACTCTCCGATCAGCGTGAGCGCTTCGTCGCTCAGAACTTCGCCGGCCCGTTCGAGCGGCGATCGCGCAGCAGCGACCCGTGGTCGCTCGAGAACATGGTTCACCGGGCGAGCGCTTCCTGGGTAATGACGTAACGATGCGTTGCCGCGAGCCGGTCGCGGAAGGTCAGCCGCGTCCATTCGGTGCGCGCGCGGTGCATGTCGAAGAACGGGCCGGAGATTTCCTCGGTGCCGGGAACGACCTCGTCGAACCGGCAGTCGCGATATTCACCCCCGAGAACCCAGAAACGATGTCCCATGTCTTCTCTCCTTAGTGAGCGGCCGCGAACTGGTCGGCCTCGGTCGATTCCTTGAGTGCAACGGTCGATGCCTGGCCGGCCGAGATGGCGGTGGCGATGGCGTCGAAATAGCCGGTCCCGACCTCGCGCTGGTGGCGGGTCGCGGAATAGCCATCGGCTTCCGATCCGAACTCTGCCTGCTGAAGCCGCGAATAAGCCGTCATGCCCTCGTCGCGGTAGCCGCTGGCGAGGGTGAACATCGAGTGGTTGAGGCTGTGGAAGCCGGCCAAAGTGACGAACTGGAACTTGTAGCCCATCGCGCCGAGCTCGCGCTGAAATTTGGCGATGGTCGCCTCGTCGAGCTTGGCCTGCCAGTTGAAACTGGGCGAGCAATTGTAAGCGAGGAGCTTGCCCGGATGCTGCTTGTGGACCGCCTCGGCGAAGGTCCGCGCGTCGTCGAGGTCGGGGTGGCTGGTCTCCCACCACAGCAAATCGGCATGCTCGGCGAAGGCGAGACCGCGCGCGATACAATGGTCGAGTCCGGTGCCTTCCTTCAGCCGGAAGAAGCCCTCGGGCGTGCGTTCGCCGGTCAGGAACGGGCGGTCGCGCTCATCGACATCGCTGGTGATCAGCCGCGCGCTCTCGGCATCGGTGCGGGCGACAACCAGAGTGGGAACACCCATGACATCGGCGGCGAGCCGGGCGGCGTCGAGGTTCCGGGTCGCCGCCTGGGTCGGGATCAGCACCTTGCCGCCAAGGTGGCCGCACTTCTTCTCGGACGCGAGCTGGTCTTCGAAATGGACCCCCGCGACCCCGGCCTCGATATAGGATTTCATGATCTCGAAGCAGTTGAGCGGCCCGCCGAACCCGGCCTCGGCGTCGGCGATGATCGGCGCGAACCAGTCGCGTGTCGCTCCGCCTTCCATATGCTCGATCTGGTCGGCGCGCTGAAGCGTGCGATTGATTTTCCGCGCCAGTTCGGGGCCGGTGTTGGCGGGATAGAGCGACTGATCGGGATACATCGCTCCCGCGGTGTTGGCGTCGGCCGCGGCCTGCCAGCCCGAGAGATAGATCGCCTCGAGCCCCGCGCGGACCATCTGCATCGCCTGGTTGCCGGTGACTGCGCCGAGCGCCCGCACCGGCTCGTCCTGCTTCAGCCGCTCCCACAATTTGAGCGCGCCGCGGCGGGCGAGACTGCATTCGGGAACGAACGAGCCACGCAGCCGCTCGACCTCGGCCGCCGCATAGGGTCGCGCAATGCCGTCGAAACGACCGGCGGGGGCGGCTACGAGGCGGTCAAATTCCGACATTGAGTTTCTCCGGCGAAGCACGATTGATTGCTCTCCGCAGGAAACCAGAATGCGCCCTCTTGGGCAGCGCCAAAAAGGGTCACTTTGTCACAACGTGACTTGTGCTGTCGGTCTTGAATTGACAACATTGCCCTTATGACCAGCGCCAAGCTCTTTCTCGGCCATCGCCTGCGCCGGCTACGCCGCGACCATGAGCTGTCCCAAACCGACATGGCGTCGACCCTTGGCGTCAGCCCGTCCTACTTGAACCATCTCGAGCGCAACCAGCGCCCGGTGACCGCGTCGCTGCTGCTCAAGCTCGCCGAGACCTACGAGGTCGACGTTCGCGCCTTCGCCTCGGGCGGCGGGCACCGCACCGGGCCCGACGAGCTCGCCGAAATCTTTTCCGATACCTTGCTCGCAGACCTCAAGGTGCCGCGCTACGAGCTTGCCGATCTGGCCAATAATGCGCCGGCGGTCGCCGACGCCATCGCCCGCATCTACGCCGGGCTGAAGGAAGCGGAGCGCAACCCTGCAATCACCGCCGAGGGCGACGCGCGCGGGCTGGTCACGCCCGAAAATTGGGTCCGCGATTACATTCAGGCGCACCGCAACCATTACCCCGCGCTCGAGTCCGCCGCGGAGACCTTGGGCGGCGCGCTCAGCGATCCGCTGTCGATGGCGGAGCCGATCCGGCGGCGGCTCAAGGAAGCGTGGGGGGTGACCGCACGGGTCGTACCGCAAGCGGAACTCGGCAACCTCAGCCAGAGCTTCGACGCCGAGCGGCGACAGTTCCTGATCTCGAGTCAGCTGCGCTCCGAAAACCGCACCTTCGCGCTCGCTTATCAGCTCGCGCTGCTCGAACTGGCGCCGGTCATCGACCGCATGGTCGCCGACGCTGCGGCGCCCGACGAGGGCATCGCGCAGCTGCTCCACATGCACCTCGTCAATTATGCCGCGGGCGCGATCATGATGCCTTATGGCCTGTTCCTGAAAGTGTGCGAGGAGATGCATTATTCGATCGACCGGCTGTGCGGGGAGTTCGGCGCCAACGTCGAGCAGGTCGCGCACCGCTTCACCACCTTGAGCCGGCCGGGAGCGCGCGGGGTCCCGTTCTTTATGCTCCGGGTCGATCCCGCCGGGAATATCTCGAAGCGCTATGCCGGAGACAATTTCCCGTTCAGCCGCTTCGGCGGGACCTGCCCGCGGTGGAACCTCCACGCCGCCTTTCAGGCCGCCGGGCAGGTGGTTACCCAGCTGATCGAAACTCCCGATGGCGAGCGCTATTTCACCGTCGCGCGGACGATCGAGCGGCCGATCAAGACCGAGCTTGGCGGCGGACTGCTCGCCATCGGTCTCGGTTGCGCGATCGAGCATGCGCACAAGCTCCATTGCGCCGAGGGCTATGACTTGAACCAGGCACCGGTGACCCCGGTCGGGCCGGCGTGCCCCATCTGCCCGCGCACCGACTGCGGCTATCGCGCGACCCCGCCGGCCGGGCGGATGCTGGCGGTCGACACCAACCGCAAGACGATTTCGCCCTACCCGTTCGTCGCCGGCTAGGGCGCGACCGGCGAGCGCTCGAGCGCCGCGCGATCCCAGTGCGCAAGATCGGCCGCGGAGTCGTAGGTCGACTGAAGAAATACCATCAGCGTCTGCTCCGGATCGCGCGTTTGGCGCACTTCGTCATAGGCCAAAGTGAACTCGCCGAGCGTTTCGTCGAACCCGCCTTGCTCGAGTTCGGTGCTGCGAAATCCCGCGGGTTCAGGATAAGCGTAGCTGTAGAAAGTTGGCGGGGCGGCAACCACGCCGCCGGGCCAAAAGCCCGCGCTCGACACCTCGTGGCTATAGGCTTCGCGCGTGACCCGGTCGGGCAGGCCGGGAATTCCGCCCGGATGCTCGGGAGCGCGGCGGCCCGAGAAGCGGGTGACAGCGAGATCGAAAGCACCCCAGAAGAAATGGACCGGGCTCGCCTTGCCGCCAAATCCCGCCCGGAAACGCTCGAAGACGGGGACGATCCGATTGAGTGCGACGAGCAGCCGCGCCGCGCTGTCGGGATCGTATCGGCGGGCGCGATCGTCCTCGGCGAACGGCACTGCATTGTCGATTTCGCTGGGCGTGTCGTAGAAATCGCTGGGGAGGCGGTGACGGCCAAGCATTGCGACCAGCTCATCGCGCAGGTCGGCGACGCTGCGCCCGGCAAACGGGATCAGCTCGCGGCTGCCGTCGCTGACCGCCAGCGCGATCCCGTGCGCGCAGAGATCGAGGGCGAGGGTGAAAGTGCGTCCATCGTCCGGCGCCGTCGGCAGGATCGCCAGCCCGCTGGCATTGGGCCGAAGGGTCAGATGCCAGCCATGGTTTTGCCAGACCGAATGGCGGAGCCGCAGCTTGCCCAGCATCTGGCTGGCGAGGTGGAGCAAGGCGAACGTCTCGCCGTCGGTCGCGGGATCGAGAATCGGCCAGCCGTGCGTCATGCGCTGCTCCTTATTCCGCGATCTTTGCATTTTGCGGTGCAGCGCGGCTAGAGGCGGCGTCGATGGATGACGCCGCACTCCTCGACGCGATCGCCGCCGCATCCGACGCCGGCGCGCTCGAGCAGTTGCGCGTGTCGGCGCTGGGCAAAGCGGGGTCGATTACCGCGCTACTCAAGTCGCTCGGCGCGATGGACCCGGACGAGCGCGCCAGGCAGGGGCCGGCGATCCACGCACTGCGCGAGGCGGTGGCGACGGCGATCGGTGAGCGCCGCGAAGCGCTCGAATCCGCCGAGCTCGAGCGCAAGCTGGCGACCGAGCGGGTCGACCTTACTTTGCCGGCGATCGAAACTCCCGCCGGGTCGGTTCACCCGATCAGCCAGGTGATGGACGAGCTCGCCGAGATTTTTGCCGACCTTGGCTTTGCCGTCGCGGAAGGGCCCGAGATCGAGGACGATTGGCACAATTTCACCGCGCTCAACATTCCCGAAACCCACCCTGCGCGGGCGATGATGGACACCTTCTACGTCGCGGGCGAATTCGAGCGGCCCATGGTCCTGCGCACGCATACGTCGCCGGTGCAGATCCGGACGATGATGGGGCAGAAGCCACCCATCCGAATCATTGCTCCGGGGCGAGTCTATCGCAGCGACAGCGACGCGACCCACACCCCGATGTTCCACCAGATTGAGGGATTGGTGATCGACCGCGGCATCCACATGGGGCATCTCAAGTGGACGCTCGAGACCTTCCTGAGGGCCTATTTCGAGCGCGACGATGTCGTTCTGCGCCTGCGCCCGTCCTATTTCCCGTTCACCGAACCGTCGGCCGAGGTCGATGTCGGCTGGTCGATCGAAAAGGGCCGCCGCGTGGTTGGCGGGAGCGAGGGCTGGATGGAGGTGCTGGGCAGCGGCATGGTCCACCCCAAGGTCATTGCCGCCTGCGGGCTCGACCCCGACGAGTGGCAGGGATTCGCCTTTGGCACCGGGGTCGATCGGCTGGCGATGCTCAAATATGGCATGGATGATCTTCGCGCCTTCTTCGACGCCGATTTGCGCTGGCTCAGGCATTATGGATTTCGAGCGCTCGATGCCCCGACCCTAAGCGGGGGAGTCGGCGCATGAAGTTCTCCCTTTCGTGGCTCAAGGATTATCTCGAAACCGACTGGAGCGCAGACCAGCTGGCGGAGAAAATGACCGCGATCGGGCTCGAGGTCGAGGCGGTGACCAACCCGGCCGAAGCGCTCGCGCCGTTCCGGATTGCCCGCGTGCTGAGCGCCGAGAAGCATCCCGAGGCCGACAAGCTCCAGCTGCTGATGGTCGATCCCGGCGACGGCCAGCCGCTCCAGGTGGTGTGCGGCGCGCCCAATGCCCGCGCGGGGCTGGTCGGCGTGTTCGGCGGAGTGGGCACGTTCGTCCCGGGCAGCGGCTTCACGCTCAAGAAAGCGACCATTCGCGGGGTCGAATCCAACGGCATGATGTGCTCGGCGCGCGAGCTCGAACTGGGCGACGACCATGACGGGATCATCGAGCTTGACCCCGACTCGCCGGTCGGTGCCAGCTTCGCCGATTTTGCCGGTCTCAACGATCCCGTGTTCGACGTCGCGATCACCCCCAACCGGCCCGACTGCATGGGCGTTCGAGGGATCGCGCGCGATCTCGCCGCCGCCGGCGCGGGACGCTTGAAGCCGCTCGAGATCGACGCGATCGCGGGCGCTGGCCCGTGCCCGGTCGCAGTGGCGATCGCCGACCCCGACGGGTGCGCTGCTTTTTACGGCCGCTCGATCAAGGGGGTCGTCAATGGCCCCAGCCCCAAGTGGATGCAGCGGCGGCTCAAGGCCGCTGGCCAGCGGCCGATCTCGGCGATCGTCGACATCACCAACTATGTCATGCTCGGCTACGGGCGCCCCGCCCATGCCTATGACATGGCCAAGCTTAGCGGCGGGTTGACCGCGCGCCGGGCAGAGGAGAGCGAGCAAGTCCTCGCGCTCAACGGCAAGACCTATGCGTTGAAGCCGTTCATGACCGTGATCGCCGACGGGTCGGGCGTCCACGACATTGGCGGGATCATGGGCGGCGAGCATAGTTCGGTGACCGAGACGACCACCGATGTCTTCCTCGAAATCGCTTTTTTCACCCCCGAGCGGATCGCCCGCACCGGCCAGGCCCTGGGGCTGACCAGCGACGCCCGAACCCGCTTCGAACGCGGCGCCGACCCCGCGTTTCTCGATGCCGGCCTCGATCTTGTTAGCCGCCTGATCCTCGACATCTGCGGCGGCGACGCGAGCGAAGTGGTGCGCGTGGGAACGCCGCCGCTCGAGCGGCGGACGATGGCGTTTGACCATAAGCGGACCGCTGCGCTCGGGGGGATCGAGGTGCCGGCAAAAGAGCAGGACGCGATTCTCGAACGCCTTGGCTTCGAGGTTGAAGGCGACCGAGTCACGGTGCCGACCTGGCGCCCCGACGTCGACGGCGCGGCCGATCTGGTCGAGGAAGTGATCCGCATCGTCGGCTTCGAGAATATAGCCTCCACCCCGCTCGATCGCGGCGACGGGGTTGCCCATCCAACCGCGACTCGCGGCCAGCTGGTCGAGCGCCGCGCTCGCCGCGCGGCGGCGGCGCGCGGGCTCAACGAAGCGGTGACGTGGAGCTTCATCGGCGAAGCGGAGGCAGAGGCGTTCGGCGGCGGCGCGTTCAGCCTGGTCAATCCGATCAGTGAGGAGCTGAAGGTGATGCGTCCCTCGCTGCTTCCAGGCCTGATCGCCGCGACCCGCCGCAACCTCGATCGCGGCGCATCCGCTGTCCGGCTGTTCGAGATCGGGCGCCGCTATCTCGGCGAGGGCGAGCGCCCGACGCTAACCTTGGTCATGACCGGCGACAAAACGCCGCGTGATTGGCAGTCGGGCAAGCCGGCAGACTTCTCCGCCTTCGACGCCAAGGCCGAAGCGCTGGCATTGCTCGAGGCTGCGGGCGCGCCGATCGCAAACCTTCAGACTTTTCCCGACGCTGGAGCAAATTGGCACCCCGGCCGCTCGGCCGCGCTCGGGCTTGGACCAAAGACCATCCTCGCGCGCTTCGGCGAGCTCCACCCGTCGCTGACCCGCGGCCTTCCCACCGGGACCGTCGCCGCCGAACTCTATCTCGACGCAATCCCGGAAGCCCGGTCGAGCGGCCGTGCGCGGTCGGCTTTTGCCCCCAGCGCACTCCAGCCGGTCAAGCGCGACTTCGCCTTTCTGGTGCCCGACGATCTCGCTGCGGGCGATCTGGTTCGCGCCATCCGCGGCAGCGACAAGGCCGCGATTGCCGACGCGCGCTTGTTCGATCGCTTCGAATCGGCGGACGGCCTGTCGCTCGCGATCGAGGTCACGCTCCAGCCGGCGGAGAAGAGCTTCGCTGAGGACGAAATCGCGGCCATTTCGAAGCGCGTGGTCGGGGCCGCCGAAGCGCTAGGTGCCCGCCTTCGCGCGTAGCTCGAGGACGTTGATCGCGGCGTGCACCTGCCGCTCGACCTCCTCGCGGCGAAGTCCGGCGGGGATCACGTCGCCGATGCAAATGTTGATCGTCCCGCTGTGCTTGACCAATCCCCGTCCCCACAACCGGCCGCTGTCGATCGCCACCGGCAGTACCGGCAGGCCGAGCGCACGATAGAGTCCGGCAAAGCCCGATTGAAGTGGCGGCGTCTGCCCGACCGCGACCCGCGTTCCTTCGGGATAGATGATTACCGAGCGGTTTTCGGCCAGCGCCTTGCGACCTTCAGCGACCAGCGCCCGCAGCGCTTTGGCGCCCGCGCTGCGCTCGACCGCGATCACCCCGTAAGCGCGCGTGACCCCCCCGAACAACGGGATCCGCGACAGCTCCTTTTTGTAGACGACGAT